>JALHHV010000060.1 GCA_022837365.1 Desulfovibrio sp.
CGTTCCAGCCCAGTTCCGCCAGCAGGCCGCCCACGGCGGGAAAGATGGCCGTGCCCAGGCTGAGCACCCCGGCGTTGTAGCCCATGGCGCGCACCCGGTCGTTGCCCTCGTACAGGTCGCCGATGAGGGTGGTGTACAGCACGCCCAGCGGGGCCGCGCCAAGGCCCTGCACGAAGCGGCAGGCCAGCAGGGCGGACAGCCCGTGCGCGAAGAAGCAGGCCGTGCCGCCCAGCGTGAACAGGGCCATGGCGGGCAGCAGCACGCGCTTGCGGCCCAGGCGGTCGGCCAGCACCCCCGCGATGGGGGCCAGCACGATGCCGGGCAGGGTAAACGCCGTCAGCACCAGCCCCACCGAGGCCAGCGGGATGTCCAGTTCGCGCGCCATGAGCGGCAGTGCGGGCATGACGCTGGAAACGCCCATGATTACCGTGAGGGTGATGCCGAAGATGGTGTGCAGGTTTCTGTCGCGCAGCAGCGGGTGCATGGGGCTTCCGTGGGCGGTCGAATGTTGGGCGGGTTCTACGCCCGTCCGCGCGGCAAGGTCAAGGCAGGGGGCGGCACCGGCGCATCCTGCCGCCATTGTTGCATCGGCGGCGGTTACCGGATAGGAAGTCCGAAGGAGCCGGCACCCTGCCCCCGCCATGTGGCGAGGGGCGTGCACGGGCCACGCGGGGGCAACCGCATCCAGCATACGCGAGGGGAAAAGGTCATGCAGCCGGTGGATCCGGAAGGCTTGAGGGTGCGCTGCCCCTACTGTCACAAGGTGTTCATGATGCGCAAGAAACTACCGGCGTCGGAAACCGCCAGGATTCGGGTGAAATGCCCGAACTGCCGCGAGGAAGTGCTGTTGCCCGGCGAGGTGCTGGTGCAGGCCTGCAAGGACGGCGCGGGGAAGTAGCCCGCACGAAGCCCCGGCATCAGACGATGCCGGGGCTTCGTGCGTTTTCGCATGATGGCGTGATGCGCGCCCCTAGGGGCTGTTTCCAAATTAGGACTTTCGTTCGTTGGCAAGGAAAACGAGCCTGCCATGAGGGAGTGCCTCAGCCGTTAGGCGGGCGCGCAGCGCGAGTCTTACGGCTAAGGACAGCAAAGCCATGGCAGACGAAGTTTGACCGCGTTGCGCTCGATGCCCGTAACACTCGCAAGCTCGCGTAACGGGCACGCTTCGCGCCCTTCGTAGCGCTTGCGCTTCTGCCTGAAGGCATCCTTGGCCAGCCTGCCCAGTTCGGCCAGGCGGCGGTCCACCTTGTCGTACAGGGTGCCGGGGGTGAACGTGGAGTCGGCGCGCATGCGCCCGGCGGGCATGCCGGTGAGCAGTTCCATGGCCTCGGTGATGTGCGCCACCGGCCAGATGGAGAAGCGCCCCTCGTTCACGGCGGCCACCACCTCCTGCTTCAGCATCAGGTGGGCGATGTTGTCGCGCGGCAGGATCACGCCCTGCTCGCCGGTCAGCCCGTGGCGGCTGCACACCTCGAAGAACCCTTCCACCTTGCGGGTCACGCCGCCCACGGCCATGATCTGGCCGGACTGGCTGACCGCGCCGGTGAAGGCCAGCGAAAGCCGGATGGGCACGTCCGCGATGGCCGAGAGCAGCGCCGCCAGTTCCGCACCCGAGGCGGAATCGCCCTCGATGCCCGCGTAGCTCTGCTCGAAGCACAGGCTGCCGGTCATCACCAGCGGCTTGGTCCGCGCGAACTGGCTGACCAAGTAGCTTTTCAGGATCATCATGGCCTTGGTGTGGATGGGCCCGCCAAGCTCGGCCTCGCGCTCAAGGTCGATGATGCCCCCGTGCCCCACGCCCACGGTGCAGGATATCTGGTGCGGCAGGCCGAACTCGAAGTCGCCGTACCAGGTCACCGACAGGCCGTTCACGCGGCCCACCTCGCTGCCGCTGGTGCGCACCTTGATCAGTTCGCGGTCGTACTCGTCCATGAAGTTCTGTTCGACCAGGTTGGCGCGGTAGGTGCGGGCCACCATGGCGTCGTGCAGGGTGGTGCGGTCCACCAGCGCGCTGCCCTTCATGGAGGCCAGGGCCGATGCCTCGATCATCAGTTCGCGCAGCACCGGGAATTTCAGGGACAGCTTGCGCTGGTCCTCGATGATGCGCGAGCCGTAGTCCACCAGGCCCGCCATGGCGTCGCGGTCGAAGGGCAGCAGCTTCGCCTCGTCGATGATCCGGGCGATGCGCGAAAGGTACACCTTGACCCCGTCGGCGTTGCGCTCGGTGGCCTCGGTGAGGTGCGCCTTGATCTTGAACAGCTTGGGAAAGCGGTCGTCGTTGACCAGGAGCGTCTCGTACATCTCCTCGGTGCCCACCAGCACCACCTTCAGGTTCAGGCGCAGCGGTTCCGGCTCTATGCCCTTGGTCTTGGTGGATTCCTGCCCGTCGCCAGCGTCCTCTATGCGGGCCTGGCCGGAGCGCAGGGCGCGCAGCAGCCCTTCCCAGGCGCTGGGGTAGGACAGGATGTCCTCCATGTGCAGCACCAGGAAGCCGCCGTTGGCCTTTTGCAGCGAGCCCGCCTTGACCAGGGTGAAATCGGTGACCAGCGCGCCCATTTCCGATTCGCGCTCGATGCACCCCAGCAGGTTCGACAGCGTGGGGTGGTCGTCCACCACGATGGGCGCGCCGTGGGTTTCGCTGTTGTCCACGAACACGTTGATGTCGTAGCGGAACGAGGTGTCCTCCGGCGGCGGGCCAAGGTCCGGCTGCTGCTGCGGATGGGTGGGCAGGTCGCGCTGCACGAAGCCCTCGATGTTGTCCAGGATGTCCTCGCGCATATCGGCGAAGAAGCGCTTCAGTTCGTCGCACGGGCAGGACTTGGCGAACTTGTCGGCCAGCGGCGTCAGGAACTGGTCCAGCACTTCGCGCACCACTTCCTTTTCCAGGGTGCGCTCGTCCTCCACGAAGTCCTGTTCGGCGCGGGTCAGCTTGCGCATCAGGCCGGTCATGGCCTGCAACAGCCGGTCGCCCTTCAGCTTCAGGCTCTTGCGCAGGGTGGCGTCGAGCTTTTCGTACTCGTCCTCGCTGAGGCGCTTGCCCTCCACGATGGGGTACAGGGTCAGGCTGCCGGAATCGTCCATGTCCAGGTTGAAGCCTTCGCCCCCGGCCACGGTGTCCATTTCCTTGAACAGCTTGGCGCGCTGGGTCTGGAACTTGTCCAGCAGCAAGGTGCGCTTGCGCACGAAGGCGTCGTGCTCGAAGCGGCTGGGCGCCTCCTTGCGGGCCTTGGACAGGGCCTGGGTGAGGGCGGTGCGCAGCTTGCGCCCCTGCCCGGCGGGCAGCGCGATGAGGCGCGGCTTGTCCGGGTCCTCGAAATTGTAGACGTGGACGAGGTCCGGCGGGGTGTCCATCTTGCGGGCGCGCGGCGCAAGGTACTCGCGCAGCATGTAGGTGCGGCCAAGGTTGGCCTCTCCCGAAAGGTAGACGTTGTAGCCGCCGTCACGGATGTGCAGGGCCAGTTCCAGCGCCTGCAACACGCGGGGCTGGGGGGTGCGGCGCATGCCGTTGCGCGGCGGGCGCGGAATGGCGTCGCTGGTCTCCCACGCGATGCGGGCGGGGTCGAGCGTGGCGCGAAGGCGGGCGGCGGGCAGCGGGGAAACCTTGGTCATGATGCTCCTGCACGGCGAAGGGCTTGATGGAACGCCAGCCCCGGCGGAGAGGCCGGGGCGTGGCGCCGGCGCGAGGGGCCGGGTTTCCCAGCCTAGCCTGTTGCCCCGCGCTTGTCACGTCCCGCAGGGTTTGTCAGCCGGGGCGGGAACGGCTATCATCCGCGCCATGGCCGCAGCCCAGTTCCCGCGGCAGCGTCGCGGGGCGGCGGTGCGCGGCGCGGAACCCTGCCCGCAAAGGAGCATCATGAGCGACACCTGCGTACTCTTCTTCGTCAAGTATCCCGAGCCGGGCGCGGTGAAGACGCGCCTTGCGTCCGTCATGGGCGCGGAGCCCGCCGCCGCCATGTACCGCCATTTCGTGCAGGACATGCTGGCCGAACTGGCCCACGTGAAGGCCGACCTGCGCATCTGTTGCGACACGGGCACGGTCCCCGGCGGGGCGGGCGGTGTGGATGATCCGCTGGCCGCCTGCAAGGCGTGGCTGGGGCCCCGGCACGCCTGCCAGCCCCAGCGGGGCGACGACCTGGGCGCGCGCATGCGCACGGCCCTTGCCGATGCGTACGGCGCGGGATACGAGCGCGTGGTGGTGCTGGGCAGCGACATCCCCGACTTTCCGCACGAACTGGTGCAGAAGGCCCTGGACGACCTGGATTTGCACGACGCGGTCATCGGCCCGGCCTTCGACGGCGGGTACTACCTGATAGGCTTCCGGCGCGACAGGTTCCTGCCCGGCGTGTTCGAGGGCATGGAGTGGGGCGGCGCGACGGTGTACGCCGCCACCA
This sequence comes from Desulfovibrio sp., assembly GCA_022837365.1. Taxonomy (GTDB): domain Bacteria; phylum Desulfobacterota; class Desulfovibrionia; order Desulfovibrionales; family Desulfovibrionaceae; genus Cupidesulfovibrio. Next base: position 4,392 of record JALHHV010000060.1, read on the forward strand.
TGGAACGGCTGGAGGCCGCCCGGCTGGACGTGGTGCGCCTGCCGGAATGGAACGACGTGGACACCATGTGGGACCTCAACGTGCTGTACCGCACCAACCGCAACAGCTCGTTCCGCAAGTCGTCGTCCTACGCGGCCATGCGCGAGCACGACGCGCTGATCCGCCAGTACGACATGGAACTGCCCGTGTGGGCACGGGAAACGGAATCCGGCAAATGAACCCTGCTTCGCTTCTGATGCGCGCGGCATTGTGCGGCGGCCTGCTGGCCCTGCTGCTGTGCGTTCCCCGTCATGCTCCGGCCGCCGACGCCGCGTCTGCGGCTTCTCCGTTCCCCGCGCCCACGCCCGGCGCCGACGGCGGCCCCGCGGACGCCGGAGAGCCGGAAAAGCCCAGGAAGGCCAAGGCGTTCAGCACGCTGGTCATCTACTTCGAGAACGACCTGTTCGGCGGCACCGACCAGTACTACACCAATGCGGTGCAGGCCCGGTTCGTCTCGCCCGACCTCAAGACCCTGTCCGACGACGAAATGCTGCCCGACGTGCTGGACGGCCTCATCGAGCGCCTGCCCTTCGCGGGCGACCCGGACGCCCAGTACAACGTCAGCGTGGCCTTCGGGCAGGCCATCTACACCCCCTCCGACACCCAGATACGGGAATACATTCCCGGCGACCGGCCCTATGCGGGGTTCCTGTACGGGGCCATCGGCCTGCACGCCAAGAAGGGCGACCGCATGGACACCCTGCAATTCACCGGGGGCATCGTGGGGCCTTCGGCGCGGGGAGAGACGGCCCAGAACGAAGTGCACGAGTTGCGCCACATCCCCACGGCAAAGGGGTGGGACAACCAGTTGCACGACGAGCCGGGGCTGATGCTGAGCTGGCAGCGCAACTGGCGGCTGAACCCCGCATCCACCGGGCGCGGCTTCGGCTGGGACGTGCTGCCCCGCGCGGGGGCCACGGTGGGCAACGTGCTGACCCAGGCCAACGTGGGGGCCGAGGTGCGCTTCGGCTGGAACCTGCCCGGCGACTTCGAGACCTCGCTGATCCGGCCCGGCGGCGGCATCGAGGCCCCCACCGACGACGCGGACCCCCGCGTGCGCGAAAGCTGGGGCTGGTACCTGTTCACGGGCGTGGATGGCCGGGCGGTGGGCCACGACATCTTTCTGGACGGCAACACCTTTCGCGACAGCCACGACGTGGACAAGAAGCACTTCGTGGCCGACCTTTCCGGCGGTCTTGCGGTAATCATCGAAGGGGTGCGCATAACCTACACCCACGTCTACCGTACCGAGGAATTCGTGGGGCAGGACCGGGGCCAGCACTTCGGCTCGCTGACCGTGGGGGTGTCGTTCTAGTCACACGGCCGGCGCGCGCCCATCCGGGCGGGCAAAGCCAGCGCACGCACGGGGCGTTCCGCAGGGAACGCCCTTCTTTTTTTGCCGGGGGGCCGTTTCGCCTCCCTTCGTCCTTCCCTTTCTGTCGCCAATCCTCCTTTTTGTCCGCTCCACATGGCCGAGCCCGCACCGGCAGCCGGTTTGCCATGCCATGATTTATAACAGTGATTGCCCGTACCGGGCTGGCTACAATATTATAGACAAAAAAGTAGGCGAGATGGGCAGGTTACTCGGAAGACTCGTCAGAGAGGCACGCCGTGAACGGATGGTTGGCGGCAAGATACTGTCCATCCGCCAACTGGCGGACCGTTTGGGGGTGCACCATTCCTACCTCAGCCGCATCGAGCGGGGGGACGACGTCTGCCTGAAGCCGGAGCGGTTGATGCATCTGGCCGACCTGCTGGGGGTGGACAGATATTTCATGCTGGCGGTGGCGGGCATCGTGCCCGAGAAGTTGCGCGAAGCCATCTACGAGCATCGCGATGGGTTCGGCATGTTCATTCGCTGCGTCCTCCGTGACGAGGATCTTCCGGCCGAGCCGGATGGCGTGGCGGCCGCGTCCAGACAGCCGTACTGGCGCATTCCGTACGCCGATGACGCGGAACTGCTGCACGGCCTGGTGGCCGCCATGACGCGGGAAGGGTGGATCGTCTCGCGGATGGCCCAGGACCGCATGGCTACACAGTTGTCCACATGCGATCTGCCGTTCTGCGACATGGACCTGCGGCGCGGCGTCGTCGCCACGGCCGGGGTGCGCAGCCTGCGGGTGTTCCCGGCGCGGCGTGGCGCGGGAGGCGGCGTGGCCCTGGTCCACCGCTCCCGATGCACGGTGACCGGCAAGCTGGGCGTCATGGTGTCCATGCTGCACAGGATGCGCCATGCCATGGGGGCGCGGGTCCGGGTGGTGGACGGCTTCGGCATGGTCGTCTTCGACAGCAACGAGGATGCCCCGTTGCCCGAAGACGCCCCGGATGAGGCACCGGATGATGCCCCGGCGGCCGCGCCCGAAGGCGGCCCCGAATGCAGGCCCGCGCCGCGCATCATCTTCGAGAGGATGGCGCGGCGCCTCAACGGCACGCACGAAAGCCGCCAGCGTCACGAAAGGACGCTGTGCAAGCTGGCCATGTCCGCCCATGCGTTCTTTCCGTGGGATGAGATGGAAGCGTTTTCCTACATCATACTGCTGCGGCATTGATACGCCGCCGGGCCGGGTCCTGCGGCGCCAGGGGTTCCACCACAACCAGCAAGTCGGGGGATTCATGAACAACGTCAGCGTCGGTCTAAGATTGATAGCGGGATTCATTTTTGTTTCGCTGCTCACGCTGGTCACCGCCGGTTCCGGGTATCTGGCCATCGAGAACGCCAGCGAAAGCCTGCGGCGGTCCAACGAGGAAATGCTGCCCGCCGTGGCCCACACGGGCAGCATCGAACTGGCCATGCGCGGCATAGTGGTGGCCCAGCGCACCCTGATGATGGAGCGCCTGTCCAGGGCCGACCGCGAGCGCCAGCGCGAGGACATCCGCCTCGCGCGCGAGGTCATCGCCAAATCCAGGGGGGAGATGGAGCGGCTGCACCTTTCGGCGGCCGTGCAGGAAAAGTGGACCGCCTTCACCGTCACGCTGGACTCCGTGCGCGTCACCAACGACGAGATCATGGCCGCCATCCAGGAATGGGAGCGGGACATCGCCGACGAGGGCCGCATGGACAGGGCGGCGGAAATGGTCACCGGCAAGGGCGTGCAGGCCAATGTCCGGCTGGCCGAGGCCGCCGCGGCGGTGCAGGAGGCCGTGCGGACGGAGGCCCGCGCCGCCCGTGTGGAAAACGCGGCAGAAGCGCGCAGGGCGCACAACACCGCCGTCATGGTGGCCATCGGCGCGCCGTTGCTCTCGCTGCTGCTCGGCGTGGTCATCCTGCGGTCCATCACCCGCCCGCTGGGGGGTACGGTGTCGTTCGCGCAGTTGGTGGCCGGGGGCAACCTGAACGCGGACCTTGCGGTGCGCGGGCGTGACGAGATCGGCCAACTGGCCGACGCCCTGCGGGTGATGGTGGACACCTTGAAGGCCAAGATCGCCGAGGCCGAGGACAAGAGCGAGCAGGCTGCCCGCAAGGAGCAGGAAGCGCTGGCCGCCATGCGCGAGGCGGAAGAGGCCCGCAGGCAGGCGGAAAACGCCAAGCGCGAGGGCATGTTGCAGGCCGCCACGCGGGTGGAGGGCGCGGTGGAGGTGGTGTCGTCCGCGTCAGAGGAGCTTTCGGCCCAGATAGAGCAGGCCGACCGGGGGGCGGAGGAACAGGCCAAGCGCGTTTCCGAGACGGCCACGGCCATGGAGGAAATGAACGCCAGCGTGCTGGAGGTGGCCCGCAACGCCGGGAACACCGCCGAGGTCTCCGACACGGCGCGCACCAAGGCCGCCCACGGCGCGGCCCTGGTGGAGCGGGTGGTGGGCAACATCGACTCGGTGCGGCGGCAGTCGCTGGACCTCAAGACGGACATGGAGGATTTGGGCCGCCAGGCGGAGTCCATCGGGCAGATCATGAACGTGATCAGCGACATCGCGGACCAGACCAACCTGCTGGCCCTGAACGCGGCCATCGAGGCGGCAAGGGCCGGTGACGCCGGGCGCGGCTTCGCCGTGGTGGCCGACGAGGTGCGCAAGCTGGCCGAAAAGACCATGCAGGCCACCGTGCAGGTGGGCGAGGCCATCCGGGGCGTGCAGCAGGGCACCCGCAAGAACATGGAGAACGTGGACCGCTCGGTGCAGGGCATCGAGGAGGCGACGCAACTGGTGCGCGAATCGGGCGAGGCGCTGGACGAGATCGTGCGGCTGGTGGAGACGGCCAGCGATCAGGTGCG
>JALHHV010000517.1 GCA_022837365.1 Desulfovibrio sp.
TCCGGCGCGGTCAGGGCGTGTCCGTCCAGCGTGGCCCCCATGCCCAGGATTTCGGCCAGCGGCGTGGCCCCGCGCGCCAGCGCCGTCTCCAGCGGCTCCAGCACGAAGGCCGCGCCCCCTTCTCCGGGTACGAAGCCGCACCGCGCCGCGTCGAAGGGGCGGCAGGCCATGTGAGGGGCGGCTGCATCGGCCGGGTCCAGGTCGCGCTGGATGGCTCCGGCGCGGGCGTAGCCCAGAAGGCCCCCTTCCGACAGGCGCGAATCGCCGCCCACGGCCAGCGCCGCCGGGGCAAGGCCCCAGCGCACCCGGCGGGCGGCCTCGCCCAGGGCCTGCAACGAGGCGGCGCAGGCCGTGCCCAGCACCAGTCCTTCGCCCCGGATTCCGCAGCGCATGGCCACGGCCGAGGCGGCGGTGTTGGGCAGCCAGCGCAACAGCCACAGCGCGTCCAGACCGGGGTGCTCAAGCCCCGGCAGGGTGTCGTGCGGCGGCCTGATTCGTCCGCAGGCCGCCGGAAAGTCGGCCCCCACGTCCAGGTTGGGACCGCTGGCGGCCACCAGCGCGGTGTCGTCCGGAAAGGGGGGAAGGGGCGGGGCGTCAGCGTCCATCACGGCATCCGTCGCATCGCCGCAGGCGTATCCGGCCTGCCGGGCGGCGGCCTGGGCCGAGGCCAGCGCCAGCAGCCCGCCGCGCGAAAGGTAGCGGCGGTGCCGCCAGCGGCCGGTGGCCGCCGCCTCGTCGAAGTCCCGCACGGGCGCGCAGGCCGCGCCGGTCAGGGCCACGGCATGGCGGAACGGGCTGTACCCGTCGCGGATGGCGCGGGCAATGTCCTGCGGGGCGTGCCCCAAGGGCGTCAGCGCGCCCGCGCCGGTGATGACCACGCGGCGGGGGGAATGGGGAGGACGGAAAGAGGGCTGCATGTGTCTGGCGGCCACTGCTGCGGGGCCGGTCAGGACTGTCGGCCCGCATGCCGCGCCAGCGCCCACACCACGTAGGCAGCCACGTCGCCGATGGTCAGCACCGGCGGCGCGCCCGGCACGCGCACGTTGGCCAGGATTTCCGCCACGCGCGCGGCGGACAGGTGCGGGTACTCCCGCGCCAGCCGGGCTTCCGGGGATTCGCCATGGCGTTCCGCCTCCAGCACGTGGATGCGCAGGTCGGTGGGACAGGGTGGCGGCGTCCACGTCGAAGATGGGGGCCACCAGCGCGGCCACCGTGACCGCGATGTCGTGCGGCTCCTGGGGGGTATGTGAGGTCATGGCATCCTGCCTGTATGTATTGATGGAAATTCCCGCCCGATGCGGAATCAGCAGGCCGGTTTCAGCGCGCCGAAGCCGCCGTCGCAGGTCAGGGTGGTGGCGTTGATGGCCGTGGCCGGGGCGGAGAGCAGAAAGCGCAGGGTCTGCACGCCCTCGGCAACGGTCACGATGCGCCCGGTGGGTGGCAGGGGGGCGTCGGCGGTGCGCGAGTGCAGGAACGGCGCGCCCCGGCCCGCCTCCAGCCAGCCCAGCCGCAGCGAGCAGGCGGTGACCCCGCGCGGGGCCAGTTCCACGCCCACGGCGCGGTACAG
>JALHHV010000518.1 GCA_022837365.1 Desulfovibrio sp.
ACGTCCCGCAGGGTGATGTTCATGCCCTCCACGGCGCCGGTCAGCGTGTTGGACATGGATTCCAGCCAGGTGGTGGCGGGCCAGCCGTTGACCCGGTACTGGGCGTTCTGGTTGGCCTGCACCGTCCAGTTGGCGGCATCGCCGGACAGCCCGCTGACGGTGGTGCCCGAGCCCACGGACAGCGTGGCGTTGGACCCCATGTCCATGCCCCGGAACTGGAAGGTGTAGCCGGTGCCGTTCTGCACCAGCATGGCCTTGACCCCGGGATTCTGGGGGTCGTTGTTGATCATGTTCTTGAGCCCTTCGATGGTGGTGCCGCTGGGCACGGTGATCGAACGGGTCTTGCCCATGTAAGTGTAGACGAACTGCTGGTCGCTGCCGGAGTCGTTGACCTTGGTGTTCTTGGCGGCGAAGGCGGTGTTGTAGGTCCAGATGGCACTGGAGGCCAGTTGCCCCACCTCGATCTTGTAGGTGCCTTCGAGCACGCTGGAATCGGTGGTGGCGCTGGCCACGGTCTCGTTGGAACTGGACGGCGTCTTCACCAGGAATTTTTCCATGGTGTTCATGGAATCCACGATGTCCTTCAGCGAGGCGATTTCCGTGCGCAACTCGCCGAAGGCGTCCTGACGCCGCTGCCAGTCGGCCTTCCACAGGGCAAGGCGTTTCTGCGGGATCTGCTCGATGGACTTCAACTGGTCGATGACCTTGGAGAAGTCCGTGCCGTTGCCGAGCCCGGAAAAGTATACGCCGCCGGATGCCAGTTCAACCATGATGCACCTCTTCGCCGGAAGAAATTTCCCGATGGGGGTCTCCCGCTGGACCGCCTGCTCCCGAGGGGCAGTTTCTAAATCGTCCTTTCGCCCGTTGGCATCGTCAAACTTCGCCTGCCATGTCAGCCGAATACGATAAGAGCGCGCTGCGGTCCTCTCCCGTAAGGTTCGCAGGCTCACCTAACGAGAGAGGCATACTCCCTCATGGCAGGCTCGTTTTCCTTGCCAACGAACGAAAATCCTGATTTGGAAACAACCCCTCGTGAACCTTATCGGCGGGTGGGCGGAGGGCTTTCGGGGGCGGGGAAGGGACCGGGACGGGGCCGGAGAAAGGCCGGGGCGGACTAGGCGTCGGTCAGGGGGCGTCGGCCAGGGGGGCGGAGGTCAGGCGGGCCAGTTCGCGCCGGGCCTGGTCCGGGTCCATGCCGCGCGCGGCGGCAAGGGCGGGCAGGTTTTCCTCGGCGTCGCAGGGGCGCACGTACAGCGGCTGCACGTCGCCGGGGCCGTAGGCGGCCGTGGCGGCCAGGGGCAGCAGCAGGGCGGGGGCCGGGTGGTCGAACCGGGCGGGCAGGAAGCGCGCCCCCGGCAGCAGCGCGGCCAGGGCCGGAGCCAGGGCGGCCCGGTTGCGGGTGGCTCCGCTGCCCATCAGGTATACCGGGGGGGCGGCGTTATCTGATCCTGCCGCAGGATTCCCTGTGCCTGACTGGAACGCCGCCATCCGGGCCACGGCGGCGTCAAGCATCGCCGCCTCCACCGGGGTCAGGGCTTCGGGCAGGGGGGAGGGCGCGGCGCTGGCGATGTCCGTCAGATCGGCCGCGTCCGCCGTCTCGCCGGGCATGCGGAAGGATTGCATGTGCACCAGCCCGCGCCGGGCGTGGGTCAGCACCCACAGCACCGCGCCGCGCGGCAGCAGCGGCCCGCAGGCCAGCAACTGCGTGTAGGACAGCCCCGCCTGCCGCGCGCCCAGCGCGCGGGCCATGCCCGCCGCCGTGGACAGCGCCAGGCGCAGCCCGGTGAAGCTGCCGGGGCCCTGCACGCAGGCGATGCGCCGCACGTCGCGCAGCGAAAGGCGCATCCGCTCGAAGGCGTCGGCCAGGGCCGGGGCCAGCAGTTCCGTGCCTTGCGAGGGCACGTGCCACTCCTGGGCGAACAGGGTTTCGCCGTCGCGCAGGGCGGCGGCCTGCACACGCGATTCCGCCGCGTTCAGGGCCAGGGTGATGGCCCCCGTCGTTTCAGCCAGCCCCGTTGCCGGGGTCATCTGGGTCATTGCAGGTTCCGCACGATGTCGTTGTAGGTGGCCAGCAGCATCAGGGCCAGCAGGAAGGCCAG
>JALHHV010000061.1 GCA_022837365.1 Desulfovibrio sp.
CAGGCGTGCGAGTTGGCCACGAAGGCGTCCAGCCCCGGCGACCAGTAGGTCAGCGGGTTGCCGGGGCGGTAGACCACCCCCCGGTAGCCCACGCAGACCACGCCGCGCCGCCGCCAGAACAGCCCGTGCCAGGCAAGGCGCTTCACCGCCTTGTTGTGGAAGGCCTGCACGATGCAGGAGCCCTGGCCGGGCGCGGGCATGGCCGCTTCCAGCGCGGCCTTCCACCGGCCGGGCGATGCGGGCAGGTCGGCCCAGGGTACGGAGTCCGACAGGGTGCGCAGGGTGGAGTCGCGCGGGGTGAAGAAGGTGACCTGATGGCCGCGCTCGGCCAGTCCTTCGGCCAGGTACAGGGCCTGGCGCGCGCCGCCGCTGCGGGTCGACGAGGAGGTGACGAGGAGGATGCGCATTTACGTGCGTGCGGCGTGTTGTTGCAGCAGACGGTGGTACAGGACGCGGGTGCGGTCGGCCATGGCCTGGATGGAGAAGTGCGCGCGCAGCCGGGCCGGGTCGGGCCGGGGGGTGGCCAGCGCGGCGGCCAGTTCGCGCGCGGGGTCGCAGTCTTCGGTGATGAAGCGGAACCCGTCGTACCACTGGGCCATTTCTTCCAGCGTGTCGGTGCGGATGGCCACGATGGGCATGCCGAACGAGGCCGCCTCCAGCACCGCGCCGGGCATGCCTTCGTATGCCGGGGGCGAGGTGAAGATGAACGCGTCGAAGATGTTGTAGTAGTCGCCGGGGCGCGGGGTTTCGCCGGGACAGAACACCTTGTCACCGATGCCGAGGGCGGCGGCCTCGCGCCGCAACCCCTCGGCCTGGCGCTGCTCGCCCCCCACGATGACGAAGACCATGTCCGGGTGGCTGGCCACGGCCCTGGCCGCCATGGTCAGGATCATTCCGATGCGCTTGGGCCCGGCGATGCGCCCCACGTAGCCGATCACCCTGGCTCCCGGCGCGATGCCGAGTTCCGCGCGCAGGTCCGCCGCACTCCGGCGCGGGGCCAGCGCGGCGAAGTCCACCCCGTTGTGGAGCAGTTCGAACTTGGGCGCGGCAAGCGGCATCTGCGCCGCGAAATAGTTCATGCTCTCGCGCGAGACGTGCAGCACCCTGGTGGACAGAAAGCGGTGGATGAGCATTTCCTCCACCCGCTGCTTGGCCCGGTGCACGGGGGCGTTTTCGTACCAGTGGTTGGTGATGGTGTGGATCTGCCCGATGCGGATGGGTGTGCCCGCCAGCGCCCCGGCCAGCGCCCCGGTGACGTTGCCGGAAAAGGAATGGCCGTGCAGCACCGACGCGCCGTGGCCGCGCAGCATCCGCGCCAGCCGGGCGATGCCCGTGGGGCTCCACTTGGTGGGGATGGGCAGGTGGTGCACCCGCACGCCCCTGTCCGCCAGTTCCGGCGCGAAGATGCCCGGTGTGCGGTAGGTGACCACGTGCACCTCGAACTCGTCGAGCAGCAGGGGCAGGATGGCCCGCATGCGCGAGGCGATGCCGCCGTAGTGCAGGCTGTTGGTGAGGCGGAAGACGACGGGGCGCTTGTGCATGGGCGGCATGGGGCGTGAAGGGTTGGTCGGTTGCGGACGCGTGTCAGGCCAGACAACTGATCAGGCAGGACAGCCGATCAGGCCAGTCAGGCGATCAGGCCGAACAGGTGATCAGGCCAGACAGCCACGCTTCCAGTTCGCGGGCCTTGCTGTCAAGTTCGCAGTGGGTGGCGCAGGCCCGGCGCGCGGCGTGCTTCATCTCCACCAGGTCCTTGTCCGGCAGGGTCAGCGCCTTGCGCAGCATGGCCGCGAACTCGGCCGGACCGGCGGCATAGGGCAGCAGCCAGGGCTCCAGTTCGGGCGTGTACACCTCGCGCACCCCGCCCACGTCGCGGGCCACGGGCAGCAGCCCCTGGGCCAGCGCCTCCTGCAGGGTGTTGGGCAGCCCTTCGCTGAGCGAGGCCAACAGGAACACGTCGGCCCGCTCCAGCAGTTCCGGCACCCTGGTGGTGAAGCCGTGCCAGCGGATGCGGTCCGCGATGCCCAGCGAGGCGGCAAGCTCCTTCAGGTACGCTTCGTGCGAGCCGGTGCCCGCCACGTCCAGTTCGAAGGGCAGGTCCAGGCTGGCCAGGGCGCGCAGCAGGGTTTCGTGCCCCTTGTCGGGGTTCAGCTGCTGCGTGGCCACCAGCCGCCGGGGCGTGGACGCGGACAGCGGCCCGGTGGCCACCCGCTTGGCCGTGAGCACCACGTGCACGTCGTCGGCCCGCAGGTAGGGCAGGCTGGTCAGGAAGCCGTCGGCTATGTACTGGCAGGAACAAAGAAATTTCGGGGCGATCCAGGCGTGCAGCAGGCGCGTCTTGAGGCGGTGGGGGATGTCGCCGGGCAGGCCGATCTGCTGCACCACGGGGATGTTCAGCAGGCGGGCGGCAGCCCCGGCGGTGGCCAGGTCCTTGCCGATGTTGATGATCACCACGTCGGTGCGGTGCTCCGTGAACCGGCGGCGGAACCACGCGATGGTGGCGGGGTTGAGGTCGAAGCCGAAGCTGGCGGCCTCTCCGTGCCCCACGCGGCGTCTGGCTTGGTCCACAAAGGCCTGTTGGCGGCCGTAGACGCGCACGTCATGCCCGTAGGAGGAAAGGCGCTCGGCGAAATCGAGGATCCAGGTCTTCACTCCGCCCCATTTGCGGGTGCTGTTGACGAAGGCGATGTTCATGCGGCGTCCGGGGGAGTATTGGGGGGAGCGCTGGGGAGAGCGCTGGCGCGCGGCTCGGCGCGCGCGGTGAGGGTGTTTTCGGCGTTGAGCACGGCGCCGATCATCACGCCCAGGTGGCCCATGGACACGGCCATCCACCACGAGCGCAAAAAGTCGTGCGCGAATAGCGCCTCCACCAGGTAGCACAGCCATCCGGCCAGGAAGAAGGCGGCCATGGTCCACATGTCGTACGGCGCGCCGGAACGCGGGAGGTTGCGGTATATCCGCCGCAGCCCCCAGATCAGCATGCCGAACAGGAAGACCATGGCGACGGCGAAGCCCAGCGCGCCGGTATCCACCAGAAACTGGATGTATACCGAATGCGGGTGCTGGATGCGGGGCGAGTTGATGACCGGTTGCAGCCCCAGCACCTTGAAGGCCGGGCCGAACATGCCCATGCCCCAACCGGTCAGCGGGCGTTCCTGGATGACCTGCCAGGCCATGCGCCACAGTTCCAGGCGCCCGTCGCGCATGGCCGTTTCCAGGGTGATGCGCTGCGGGCCGAACAGCACGGCCAAGATGCCGAGACACGCGGGCGCCAGCAGGTACACGGGTTTCGGCCGGGTGAACAGGCACCACAGCAAGAACAGCGCGGCGGCCACGCCAAGGTAGCCGCTCCTGGCCTGGGCGAAGACCCACAGGTAGATGCCCGGCGCGAGGATCAGCGCGGTGGTGGTGGCCCTGCGCCACGCGGACCGGGTCCGGGGCAGCATGGCCCACAGGCCGAAGGCCGGCACCAGCACGAGCGCCATGTAGTCGCCCACGCGGTAGGTGGACATGGAGCCGGTGAGGCGTTTGGCCATGATGGCGGTGCCATGGATGAGGTCGTGGCCGGTGAGGTGCTGGTAGATGCCGTCCAGCCCTTCGTAGAAGCCCACCACCACGAAGGCCCAGACCAGGCGGCGCATGTCGCGCATGTCTCGCGCACATTCCATGGCCACGAAGGGCAGGGCGAACCCCTTCCAGGCGTTGGGCAGCACGTAGACCAGGCTCTGGCGCGGGTCCAGCGACATGGCCGTCTTCACGCAGATGAGCCCGTAGAAGAGCACAAACAGCCACTTGAGCGGAAAGCGGCGCAGGGCGGACTGCCGGTAGCCCCAGTAGTGGTAGGGCAGCAGGACCGCCAGGCACAGGATGGGCCCGGTTTCGCGGAATGCCTGCCCCAGCGGAAAGGTGGCGATGGACAGCCAGAATAGCCAGAACAGCAGGGTGCGCGCCCATTCCGCCTTTTGCGGATCCGGGGCGGCGCGAAAGGTGTCCAGGGCGGCGGCCATGCGGGCCGTGACGGTATGACGGCGGGTGTCGGTCATGCGGCAATCATATCCCACCCCGCGAGCCGCGGGAAGGTGCTTCTGCGGACGGGACGGATGGTACGCGCGGGAAGGTGAAGGTCAACGCGCGGCCCCCGAGAGGTTCCCGGCCAGCAGATCGGTGTAGATGGCGTGCAGGGCAACGGCGTAGCGGTCCATGGTGTGCGGGGCGGACAGGCGGCGCGCCGCGTCGGACAGCCGCTGGCGCAGGGCGTCGTCGCGCAGGATGGCGAGCAGCTTGTCCGCGATGTCGGCGGGTTCGGTTTCGCACACCAGCGATGCCTCGCCTGCCAGTTCCAGCATGGGCACATGGCGGGACACCACGCACGGCAGCCCGCAGTACATGGCCTCCAACTGGGCGATGAGGAACCCCTCGAACTGCGAGGGCATGGCGAACACGTCGGCCGCCTTGTAGAAGGCCGCCACGTCCGGGCGGAATCCCGTCAGCGCCACATGGTCACGCAGGCCCAGCTCGTCGCGCAGGGCTTCCAGACGGGGGCGCTCCGCCCCTTCGCCCACCAGGGCCAGCGATGCGGGCACGCCCGCGTCGCGCACCATGCGGATGGCCCGGATGAGCAGGTCGAAATTCTTCTGCCGCACGTAGCGGCCCACGGCCACCACCACCGGGCCGTTCAGGCCGAAAGCGGCGCGCAGGTCCAGCGGGGGCACGTCGAAGCGGCCCGCGTCGATGGCGTTGTACAGCACCTTCACCGGGCGGCCCGCCAGATTGTGGTCGGTGGCGACCACCTCGGCCACGGCCTTGGACACCGCGAGGTACAGTGTGGTGGCGTAGGACAGCAGCTTGTCGGAAAGTCTGCGGTGCAGACGCTTCTCGTGCTTGGTGTTGCGCAGGTGGGTGACCACCGGGATGCCCAGGCCCAGCGCGGCGATGCGCCCCAGGTGGTTGGCGCTGAAGTGCACGGTGTGGATGATGTCCGGGGAGAATTCGCGCAGCATGGCGCGCAGGCGCAGCGAGGTGTCCAGCCGGTGCGAGGCGATGCTGCGGATGTGCGAGCCCACGCAGTGCACATCGATGCCCGCGGCCTGGTATTCCGGCAGCATCTGCCCCGTGCCCGAAAGGTTGAAGACGCGCGGCGTGACCAGGCCGTTGGCGCGGTAGGCCAGGGACAGGTCGAACAGCCATTTTTCGATGCCGCCGAAGGGCAGCCCGCCGACGAGATAGGCGATCTTCATCCTGAGGGTTCCGGCTGATGGTTGCGGGAACATTGCCGCATGCGCGCGGCCGGGCGGGCCGTAAGGGCCATGCGGGGCAGGCCGGGGCGCGAATGCTGAACGGTCCTACCCGCAGCCCGCCGTGCGGTCAAGGACTACTGACATGGGACACGGCGCGGGAAGGGTGGCGGCCTTCCCGTTTGGGTGGCCCGTTGCGCCACTCGCAGGGTTCGCGGTCCGCATGGGGGCGAACCCGCGCCCCGCCGGGCGCGTTCGTACTCCATCAGTTGATAAAGCTTAAGGTTGCGGGTACAAGGTTCAACATGTCCGCCCGGCGCATACTATTCCTCGCTCCGGCCACCGCCGTGACCCGAATCTTCCCCAAGCTGCGCGATGCGGGATTCGAGGTCGGCATCGCCGAGAACCTCAAGGGTGCCTCCGCCTTCATCCGCAAGTCGGGCCCGGCCGTGATCTTTTCGCGGCCCAGCCTGCCCGGATACAAGGTGGACGACCTGCTTGCCGTGGGCGCGGACGACCCCGCATTCCCCCCCGTCATCGTGTTCGCCGAAAAGGGTTCCGCCGAAGAGGCCGAGCGGTGCCTTTCGCTGGGCGCGCGCGACTACTGGCTGGAACCGCTGCTGTTCGAGAAGGTGGTGGCCGCGCTGCCCGCGCCGCGCCGCGCCGCCGCGCCCGTGCCCCCGTCGTCCACCCTTGGCGGACGCACGCCGGAACCGCGCCCCGGCGTGCCGCGCATCGTGGGCGACCACCCCGCCGTGCGCCGCGTGCTGGCCCTGGCCCGGCAGGTGGCTCCTTCGCACGCCACGGTGCTCATTTCCGGCGAATCGGGCACCGGCAAGGAAATGTTCGCGCGGTTCCTGCACGGCTGGAGCGACCGGGCCGACGGCCCCTTCGTGGCCGTGAACTGCGCCGCCCTGCCGGAACACCTGCTGGAAAGCGAGCTGTTCGGCCACGAGAAGGGCTCCTTCACCGGGGCCATCGCCCGCAAGCTGGGCAAGTTCGAACTGGCCAGCGGCGGCACCATCCTGCTGGACGAAATTTCCGAGATGGACCTTGGCCTGCAAGCCAAGCTGCTGCGCGTGCTGCAGGAAGGCGAGATCGACCGCGTGGGCGGCACCGAGACGGTGAAGGTGGACGTGCGCGTGCTGGCCACCACCAACCGCGACCTGGACGACTGGGTGAAGCAGGGCAAGTTCCGGCAGGACCTGTTCTTCCGCCTCAACGTCATTCCCCTGCGCCTGCCCGCCCTGCGCGAGCGCGGCGACGACGTGGTGGTGCTGGCCCGGCACTTCGCGGCCACCTACGTGCGCGAGTACGGCCTGGCCCCGGCGGAATTCGCGCCGGACGCGGAGGAATGGCTGCAACGCTACGACTGGCCGGGCAACGTGCGCGAGTTGCAGAACCTGATGGAACGCGCCGTGCTGCTGGCCGGAGGACGGCCCATCACCACCCGGCACTTCCTGCTGGACCCCGACTCCTGGCCGCTGTTCGAGGAGGGCGACCTGCCCCTCGGCGCCGAAGGGGACGGGGACGCCGCATCGCCCCTTGCCGGGGCGGGGGGCGACGGCGCGGCGGGCATCCCGGCGGCCTCGGTCGGTGGTCCTGACGGTGGCGGTTCCTTCCCCGGCGGGGTCATTCCGCTGCACGAGATGGAGCGCATCATGATCCTGAAGGGGCTGGAGGTCACCTCCGGCAACCGCACCCAGGCGGCGGAACTGCTGGGCATCTCGGTGCGCACCCTGCGCAACAAGCTCAACGAATACCGCGGAATGGGCATAGAAGTTGCCTGACGCCCCTTGCGGGCCGCGGTGATGTGCACTACACCGGACGAACCGCCCGGAACCCCTCGCGCGGGTTCGCGGGCGGTTGCGGCATGAGACCCCCGCCAAGGGAGCCGCCCCGTGCCGCGCATTCCCTGCTATTGCGCGTAACGTTCCGCATGACGTTTGGCGGATGCCGTTCCCTCGCGGAGCAGGCCCGCAACCATGCGACCCACTGTGTCCCGAGGTCTTTCGGCCCGCCGGACGAATCAGCATACGGGCGGCGCGGGTGCGCACGCCATACCGGCAACGCCGAATCCACGAGGGTAGCATGTCCATGAACCTTACGCAGAAGATCATCGCGGCGCATCTCGTCAGCGGAGAGATGGCGCCGGGAGCCGAAATCGGCCTGCGCATCGACCAGACCCTGACCCAGGACGCCACCGGCACCATGGCCTACCTGCAATTCGAGGCCATGGGCGTTGACCGCGTGCGCACCGACCTTTCGGTGAGCTACGTGGACCACAACACCCTGCAAATGGGCTTCCGCAACCCGGACGACCA
>JALHHV010000519.1 GCA_022837365.1 Desulfovibrio sp.
GAATGAATTAAGGAACCTGGTACATCTTTTGATTGAAGCCAGGAAGAAAGCCAATAAAGAGGAATCGTTGCACGAAAGGGCCCGCCAATATGCAGCGGCAGTGATGCCTGTAATGGAGCGCATCCGCGATTGTGCAGACCACCTGGAGATGATTGTGGACGATGAATTATGGCCCCTTCCAAAATACAGGGAACTGCTGTTCCTGCGATGAATCTAAATTGAACATGATGAACGATCTTGAAGCCGGTAAATACAGTAAGCGCGGTGTATCCTCTTCCAAAAGAGAAGTGCACGATGCGCTGGAAGGATTGTCCCGTGGGCTGTATCCGAAAGCTTTTTGCAAGGTCATCCCCGATGTGCTCACAGGAGAACGGGATTACGGCCTGGTTATGCATGCAGACGGAGCCGGCACCAAATCCTCGCTGGCATACAGTTACTGGAAAAAAACGGGTGATACGGGTGTCTGGGAAGGCATAGCGCAGGACGCCATAGTCATGAACCTGGACGACCTGCTTTGTGTGGGCATAACCGGAAACATACTGTTAAGTTCCACCATAGGAAGGAACAAGCGCCTGGTACCCGGAGAAGTCATAAAGGCCATTATTCAGGGCAGCATGCGTTTCTGTGAAAAGATGAAGGCTATGGGCATATCCCTGGACCTAACAGGCGGGGAAACGGCCGATGTTGGCGATCTTGTGCGCACGGTAATCGTTGACAGTACGGTGTGCGCACGCATCCATCGCGACAAGGTCATTGACAATGCCCGTATCCGGGAAGGGGATCTTATAGTGGGACTGGCCTCCTTTGGAAAAACTTCCTATGAAGACGCTTACAACAGCGGGATAGGCAGCAACGGTCTGACCAGTGCCAGGCACGATGTGTTTGACAAAAGGGTGGCCCGTATGTTCCCCGAAAGTTACGACGAGGGCATGCCCGGCGACATGGCTTATTGCGGTACACATGACCTGACCGATATTGAACCGGAAACAGGGCTAACCTATGGAAAACTGGTTCTCTCCCCTACCCGCACCTATGCGCCGGTAATCAGGGCCATCCTGGAATCCTGCCCGGGCCGGGTGCACGGCATGGTGCATTGCACGGGCGGCGGCCAGACCAAAGTGCTTCATTTCATAGATGACCTGCATGTGATCAAGG
>JALHHV010000062.1:0-7494 GCA_022837365.1 Desulfovibrio sp.
TGTAGCATCCGGCCCGAATCCTCAGGGCGGGGTGAAAGTCCCCACCGGCGGTATTCCCGCGCGGCCACGCCGCGCCGGAGAGCCCGCGAGCGCCCGCTCCGTCGTGGAGCGGGGTCAGCAGACCCGGTGAGATGCCGGGGCCGACGGTAACAGTCCGGATGAAAGAGGACGCGGTGCGCCGCACGGCCAGCCACGTGGGCATCCCACGCACTGGCGCGGCGTTTCGCGTGACGGCGGACACGCATCGTGCGCGCCGTCACGCCGCGTTTCCACACGCCCTGATTCTGGACCTCCAGCCAAGGAGATGCGCCATGAATCAGTTGTCCCCCACTTCCGTCGCGGCCGGAGCCGCCGGCCCTCCCTTGTCGCCCGTCACGCCCGTGCCGCAGGCCCTGGACGCCCTGCGCGCAAGGTGCGGCCGCACCGGCAACTCCAGGGGGGTGGGCATGGTGTAGCGGACCGGCGTGCCCCGGCCTCCCCGCCCCTGCGGGCCATGGCGACTGCGACGCCGGGTCCGTGAGAAGGAACCGGATGAAGAAACCGGAGAAGGGGCAGGGAAGAGGGCTTCCGCCACCGGAACGTGCCCGCCCGGCGACTGCGACGCCCGGCGGGAGCCCCGGAGGCGGGTGAAGCCCATCCGCCGGACGGCACGGCAGGATGATGAAAACGGCGCGGCGGGGGCTACCCCGCCGCGCTTTCAAGTCCTGTCCTTGCCGTTGTCGTTGTCGTCCTCATGCATGCCATTGGCGCCATCCGCGTCGTTCGGCATGGCATCGGGCTCAGCATCGGGCTCCGCCTCGGGCGTCGCGTCGAACCAGTCGGGCAGGGTGGTGTCGTGGTAGGCGCGCAGGGTCATGTTGGCCGGGCTGGCGGCCATGTCCCCGGCCAGCCGGGCGAGGGTGGCGTTGATGAACTCGAAGGCCGTGGCCACCCGCTCCTCGCCCTCGCCCCGCGTGCGCCCGGCCAGGGCCAGCAGCACGTCGGCGATGCGCAGTCGGTCGGGCGGCGCGCCCAGCACCCAGGCCGGGGCATCCTCGCACACCCGCACCGCCATGCCCTCGCGGGCCAGGCGGTCCAGCACGTCGTCCAGCACGTGGTCCGGGGCGTCCAGCAGGGCGGCCATGCGGTGGCCGGGCACCGCGCCCGTGCCGCGCGCGAAGGCCCGTGTAAGCAGCAGCATGGCCAGCACGGCCAGCCGGTCGCGTTCCAGGCGGCTCACCCGCCCGGCCCGGAGGTGCTTTTCGAAGGTGGGGGCGTTCTGCACCGCGTGGCACACCTCCACGCCGAACAGCACCACCGCCCACGAGACGTACAGCCACATCAGGAACAGCGGAACCTGCGCGAAGCTGCCGTAGATCAGCCCGTAGCTGGCGAAGCGGGCCTGCCAGACCATGTACGCGTATTCCGCGCCCTGCCAGGCCATGGCCGCCAGCAGCGCCCCGGCCATGGCCGCGCGGGGCCGCACCTTCGTGTTGGGAATGTACGAGTACAGGAACAGCAGCACCACGAAGACCATGAACAACGGCAGCAGCTTGAGCAGCAGCAGGTAGGCCTCGCCCACCGGGGCCACCTCCAGCAGCCGCCCCACCACCCTGCCGCTGCGCAGGCTGGCGCCCAGGGTGACGGCGGAGCCCATCAGCAGCGGGCAGACCAGCATCACCGAAAAGAAGTCGGTGAACTTGCGCCACGCGCTGCGGCCCTGGCGCACCTTCCAGATGGCGTTGAACGAGCGCTCGATGTTGGCCATGAGCATGCCCGTGGTCACCAGCAGGAAGGCCGCGCTCACCGCGCCCATGCGGCCCGCGCTGGTGCGCTCCACGTATTCCAGGATGCGCGCCACCGTGTCCTGGTTGCCCGCCGCCAGCCGCAGCAGGAACATCTGCGTGACCTCGGCGTTCTGCACGCCCAGCCCCTTGGTGATGGAAAACACCACGGCCAGGAAGGGTACCATGGACAGCACGAAGGTCATGGTCAGGGCGGAGGCGCGCAGCAGGCACTGGTCGTCCACGAAGCCCAGCGCCGCCAGAAAGGCCCGCCGGACCAGCCAGATCAGGCCGCGCCGGGCGGGGGGGCCTGTTTCCGCGCGTTCCTGCCACACGTCGCGGGTCACATAGCGGCGCACGCGTTTGGCGCGCTCGCGCAGGGTGGTTCCGTGCATCCGGCCTCCACGGGTTGAGGGGGGACGAGGCGGAAGGCGAGCCGGGCGGGGCCGCATCAGCCCCTTGCCATGGACCGGGACAGTTCGTACCATGGCCTCATGCAAGCGTACCAGACCGGGACCGATGCAGGCAATCACGTGCCGCGCGAGGAGCGCGCGCCCTCCCCGTCCCGCGTGGCCGCGTGGCGCGCGCTGGCGTCCGCCGCGCTGTGCGCCCTGCTGCTGACGGGGTGCAGCGGCACCCGGCAGGCAGCGCCCGAAGCCTCGGCCACTCCCCTGGCCCCCGGCGAGGTGAAGATGGACGCCGCCGGGACGGCGGCCAGTGCCCATGCGCCCGGTTCGTCCGGCCCGCCCGGTCCGTCCGGTTCGCCCGCCGCCTGCTGGAACCCCCTGCTGGGGCGGCTGGCGGCCGACGGCGTGTCCGGCGGGCGCATCGACGCGCTGTTCGCCCAACTGGGCGATGCGGTTTCGCCCGACCCCATGGGCCGCAAGGTCAAGGAACTGTACACCACCAAGTTCCTGCGCCCCGAGCCGCAACCGGTCCCCCCCGGCCAGAAACCCAAGCCTCCGCCCCCGCCCATGTACCCCGGCGTGGTCACCGAGGAGAACGCGGCCAAATGCCGCGCCTTCCTGACCGGAAACGCGCGCTGGTTCTCGCTGGCGGAATCGCGCTACGGCGTGCCGCGCGAGGTGGCCGTGTCGCTGCTGTTTGTGGAGACGCGCCTGGGCACCGCGCTGGGCAAGGGCAACGCCTTCCGCAACCTGGCCGCCATGGCCGCCGCCGACAGTCCGGACATGGTGCCCGGCTACATCGCCGCGCTGCCCGGCGCGGACGGCAACCTGGACTGGATTTCCCTGCGCATGCGCCAGAAGTCGGACTGGGCCTACCAGGAACTGAAGGCCCTCATCCGCCACGCCGACGCGCTGGGCCAGGATCCGCTGACCATGCCCGGCTCCATCTACGGCGCCGTGGGCATCTGCCAGTTCATGCCCTCCAACATCCCGGCCTACGGGGTGGACGGCGACGGCGACGGCCGGGTGGACCTGTTCTCGGTGGGCGACGCGGTGTTCAGCCTGTCCAACTACCTGGGCAGGCACGGCTGGCAGCCCGGCATGCGGCGCGACGCGCGCTACAACGTGCTGAAGCGCTACAACAACAGCGCGGCCTACGCCAACACCATCCTGGCCCTGGCGGACAAGGTGGCGGGCAAGTCCGCGCAGCCGGGCAAGTCCTCCAAGCCCGCACCGGCCAAGCCCGGTACCCCCGCTCCACAGGCCAAGCCCACACAGGCCAAGCCCGCCAAGGCCGCCGCCACGGCCTCGGCCGCGCGGTAGCCTTGCCCGGCGTGACCGTTCCCCTCCGTGCATGGCGCGCGCCGCGAACCGGCAGAGTAATAATGGTGGGCCGATTTTTCCGGGGTTAGCTTTTGGCATCGCCGCCCAGGAGGCCCGATGTCCGTCGCCCAACCCCCCGAATCCCCGCGTCACGGTCCCCCGTCTCCGCCCGCGCCCCCGGTGTCGCCGCGCGGCATGCTGCCCGCCCTGGTCCTGCCCCTGACCGCCCTGGCCCTGCAATGGGCGCTGTGGGACTACATCCGGCCCTATGCATGGTTCCTGTTCTATCCCGCCGTATTCCTCGCCTCGTGGACGGGGGGGATGGCGGGGGGCATCGCCGCCACCCTGCTTTCGGCGGTGCTGGCGCTGTTCTTCTTCGTTTCGCCCAGCCTGTCCTTCATTGTGGACGATTCGACGAGCCTGCTCACCATGGGGATGTTCCTGGCCATGGGGATGCTGTTCAGCCTGGGCCACCAGCGGCTGCGCGACGCCGCCCACCGCGCCGCCGGGGACCTGGAGCGGCAGCGGGCCGCTCTCGCCGAGGCGGACGCGACCAGCGCGCGGCTGCGCAAGGCCAACGCCGAACTGGTGGCCCGGTGCGAGCGGGCGCATGAACTGGACGCCTTGAAGACCCGCTTCTTCGCCAACATCAGCCACGAGTTGCGCACCCCCCTGACCCTGCTGCTGGGACCGCTGGAACGGCTGCTGGCCGAAACGCCGGAGGACGACGAGCGCCGCCGCGCGCTGGGCACCATGCTGCGCAACGCCCGGTTGCTGCACCTGCACGTGGACGACATGCTGGACCTTTCGCGCGTGGACGCCGGGGCCATGCAACCGCGCCATGCCGAGGCGGACCTGTCCGCGCTGACGCGCGCCACCTGCGCCTGTTTCGACACCCTGGCGGCCCAGCGGGGCATGCGTTACGGGGTGCAGGCGCCCCTGCGGCTCGCGGCGCAGGTGGACACGGACAAGTACCGCCGCATCCTGCTCAACCTGCTGTCCAATGCCTTCAAGTTCACCCCGGACGGGGGCAGCGTGTCCGTGACCCTGGAACGCCAGGGCGGCGACGCGCTGCTTTCGGTGAGCGACGACGGACCCGGTGTGCCCGCGGACCTGCGCGGCGAGGTGTTCGAACGCTACCGCCAGAGCGGCGAGGGGGCGCGGGGGCTGCATGGCGGCAGCGGCCTGGGCTTGGCCATCGTCAAGGAATTCGCGGAACTGCATGGCGGCTCCGCCAGCGTGGAACAGGGGGCCGAGGGCGGGGCGCTGTTCCAGGTGCGGCTGCCCCTGGCCGCCCCGCCCGGCGTGGAGGTGGCCCCTGCGGAGCCCGCCGGACCGGGGGGCTTCGCGGCGAATCCGGCCGATCTGACCAATCCGGCCCGTCAGGCCCGGCATCTGTCGCCGGAACCGGACGGGACGCCGGACAAGGGCGACGGACTGGTGCTGGTGGTGGAAGACAACCGCGACATGAGCGCCCACATCGTGGACATCCTGCGGCCGCACCACCCGGTGGCCGTGGCCTTCGACGGCGAGGAAGGGCTGCGCAGGGCGCTGGACCTGCGGCCCGACCTCATCGTGTGCGACGTGATGATGCCCCGCGTGGACGGGCAGCGCATGGTGGAACAGTTGCGCCGCTACCCCGGCATGGCCGACGTGCCCGTGCTGATGCTTACCGCCAAGGCCGACGACGACCTGCGGGCGCACCTGCTGCACGGCGCCGTGCAGGGGTACATCCGCAAGCCCTTCACGGCGGCGGAACTGCTGGCCAGCGTGCACGCCGAACTGCGCGACCGGGCCCGGCACAAGGCCGAACTGGACGAGAGCGAGACGCGTTTTCGCGCCACCTTCGAACAGGCGGCCGTGGGCCTGGCCCTGGTGTCCCCGGACGGCGGCTGGCTGCGCGCCAACGGCAAGCTGTGCTCCATCGTGGGCTACTCGCCCGAAGAACTGGCGGAACTGCACTTTCAGGACATCACCCACCCGGAGCATCTCGACACCGACCTTGTCCAGATGCGCCGGGTGCTGGCCGGAGAAATCGGCAACTACACCCTGGAGAAGCAGTACCTGCGCAAGGGCGGCGAGCCGGTGTGGGTGAACCTGACCGTGGCCCTGGTGCGCAAGGCCGACGGCGCGCCCGACTACTTCATCGCGGTGGTGGAGGACATCCAGCGGCGCAAGACCTACGAACGGCGTCTGGCCGAAAGCGAGGAACGCTTCCGGCAGGTGGTGGAGAACGCCCCGGAGGCCATCTTCCTGCAGAAGGAGCGCAGGTTCGCCTACGCCAACCCCGCCGCGCGCGCCCTGTTCGGGGTGGACGACCCCAAGGAGATCATGGGGCGCGGCGTGCTGGGCTTCATCCATCCCGACGACCGGGACATGGTGGCCGAGAGCATCCGCGTGCTGAACGAGGACCGGCGCAGCGCGGCACAGGGGCACGTGCGCATCCTGCGCAGGGACGGGGCCATCGTGGATGCCGAAACGTCGGCCGTGCCCTTCCGGATGGGCGTGCGCGACGGCGCGCTGGTCTTCGTGCGCGATATCGGCGAGCGGTTGCGGGCGGAACGCGAGATCCGCGACATGGCCCGCTTCCCCGGCGAGAACCCCAATCCGGTCATGCGGGTGAACCCGGAACTGGTGCTGCTGCACGCCAACAAATCCAGCTCCCCCTTCCTCGAAGGCTTCGGCGCGCGGGTGGGCGCTCCCTTTCCCGCCCGGTTCGCCGGGCCGGTGGCCGAGGCCCTGCGCACGTGGACCGTGCAGACCTTCGAGGCCGAATGCGGCGGACGCAGCTACGCCATGACCGTGAACCCCATCGCCGACGGCGGCTACGCCA
This sequence comes from Desulfovibrio sp., assembly GCA_022837365.1. Lineage (GTDB taxonomy): Bacteria > Desulfobacterota > Desulfovibrionia > Desulfovibrionales > Desulfovibrionaceae > Cupidesulfovibrio. The sequence goes on from JALHHV010000062.1 coordinate 6,327, forward strand.
ACATCTACGGCATGGACATCACCGAACGGAAGAACGCCGAGCGCGACCTGATCCAGGCGCGCGAGACGGCGGAAACCGCCACCAGGGCCAAAAGCGCCTTCCTTGCCAACATGAGCCACGAACTGCGCACCCCCATGAACGGGGTGCTGGGCATGCTGCAACTGCTGGACGCCACCCCCCTGGACCCGGAACAGCGCGGCTACGTGCAGGTGGCCCACGCGGCGGGCAGCACCCTGACGCGCCTGCTGGGCGACCTGCTGGACCTGGCCGGGGTGGAATCGGGGCGGCTGACCATCCGCGAGGAGCCGTTCGATTTCGCGGCGCTGGCGCACGAGGTGCAGTCCGTGCTGCGGCCCGAGGCGGAGCGCAAGAACATCGTGCTGGAGGCCACGGCGGACGGCGTGCCGCCCGGCCTGCTGGGCGACCCGGTGCGCATCCGCCAGATGCTGCTGAACATCGTGGGCAACGCGGTGAAGTTCACCGACCGGGGCCACGTGCGGCTGCGGGCCCGGTACGAGACGCCGCGCGGCCCCGGCGGCAAGGGCACGCTGACCGTCGAGGTGGAGGACACCGGCATCGGCATTCCCGAGGACATGCTGGCCACCATCTTCGAGCCGTTCACCCAGGTGGAGGACGTGGTGTCGCGCAGGCACGGCGGGGCCGGGCTGGGGTTGTCCATCGTGCGGCGCATCGTGGCCCTGATGGACGGCGAGATATCCATATCCAGCACCGAAGGGCAGGGCACCATCGTGACCCTGAGCCTGCCCGCCGCCAAGGCGGACCGGACGCCCGCGCCTCCGGAGGCCGGAAACGGGCTGGATGCCGCGCCCGCGCGCCACGGCCGCCTGCTGCTGGCCGAGGACGACCACGTGAACCGGCTGACCGTGCTCTGGCTGCTGGACAAGATGGGCTACGAGGCGGTGGCCGTGGGGGACGGGGCGGCGGCCCTGGAAGCCTTGCGGGCGGAACGCTTCGACGCGGTGCTGATGGACGTGCAGATGCCGGTCATGGACGGCCTGCGGGCCACGGCGGCCATCCGCCAGGCCACGGACCTGCCCGGCGGGCCGGGCGTCCCGGTCATCGCCCTGACCGCCTACGCCATGGAGGGCGACCGCGAACGGCTGCTGGCGGCGGGCATGGACGAGTACATCGAGAAGCCGGTGGACGC
>JALHHV010000062.1:7651-19705 GCA_022837365.1 Desulfovibrio sp.
ACATGGCCCGGCGCAGACGCCGTTCCACGCGGCGCGCCGCCAGCGAGCAGGAAAAGGTCAACACCAGGTACAGGGCCGCCACCGTGAGCCAGATCTCGAAGGTCAGGTAGGTGGCGGCCATCAGTTCCATGCCCTGGAAGGTCAGTTCGCGGATGGAGATTACCGACAGGATGGCCGAATCCTTGATGGTGGAAATGAACTGCCCGGCCAGCGGCGGGACGATGAGCCGGAAGGCCTGCGGCAGGATGACGTGGCGCAGTTGCTGCCGCCGGGTCAGCCCCGTGGAGGCCGACGCCTCCCACTGGCCGCGTCCCACGCCCTCCAGCCCGGCGCGCACGATTTCGGTGATGTACGCCCCCTCGTACAGCCCAAGGACCACCACCCCGGAAAGGAACACCGGCAACTGCTCCGGCGGGGCCAGCACCACGGCCGAGGCCCCCGCCAGCCACGCCCGCGCGACCGGGGGCAGCAGGAAGGCCGCGCCATCGGCCACGGGGGCGAACAGCCCGGCCAGCAGCGGGGCGAACTGCGAACTCACGAAGAAGTGGAAGATGAACACCAGCACCAGCGGCGGCAGGTTGCGCACCCCCTCCACGTAGGTGCGCGCCACCATGCGCCGGAACAGGCGCGGGCTGGCCCGCAACAGGCCCATGCCGGTGCCGATGCACAGGGCCAGCAGGGTGGACCACAGCCCCAGGCGCACCGTGACCAGCAGCCCCTGGGCCAGCATGCCCGGCACCCAGCCCCGTTCCGCGTCATGGCGGACCAGGTACTGCCCCACCACCTCCCAGTTCCAGGCGTAGTCCATGCGGCCGGCCCCGTTCCAGAACAGCCAAGCACCGGCGGCCAGCAGCAGGGCCAGCAGGGCCGCGTCCAGCCGCCGCGCCGCCGGAGGCGACAGGAAGTCCTCCACCGCGCCGGGTGTGCCGAACGCGTCACGCGGAGAGGGCGATCCGGGACGCCGCGCGTCCTCGTCCGCACCCTTGGGGCGCGGGGGGCGCGGGGGAAAGGCCGGGACGTTGTGCTCCGGCGGCAGGGCCGGGAACGGGCGGGGAGCCATGGATATCCTGAAGGGTTGTGGGTGCCTGCCGGGCTGGCGCGCATGCCCCGGCAATCCCGGGCGCGCCGCCCCCGGCGGGAGTCCGGCGCGCCCGGAAACGGAACACGGGCCATGGCGCGAGGAACGCTACTTCAGTTGCGCTTCCCACTCGTTGGTTTCGAACCAGTAGTGCTTGCGCTCCTTCAGCCAGCCCTCGGCATCCACCAGGCGGATCCAGTTGTCGAACACGTTCAGGGTGTCCACGTCGCCCTTGCGCACGGCAAAACCCACCGGCTCGCTGGTGAAGGTGCCGGCCACGGGCAGGAACAGCTTGTCCGGGTTCTTCAGCGCTTCGAAGGCGGGCAGCGGCGCGCTGGAAACCATGGCGTGGGCGCGGCCGGACAGCACTTCCTGGATGGCCGGGGCCTCGTCGTCGAACAGGCGCAGGGTGGCCCTGGGCAGGCGCTTTTTGGCTGCCGCCGCGGCGGTGCTGCCGGTGCGCGCGGCGATGGTCACCTCGGGCTTGTCGAAGTCGTCCAGGCTGGTGAAGCCCCTGGCCGTGGCGCGGCTGGCCATCAGGGCCATGCCCGCGTAATCGTAGGGGATGGTGAAATTCACCTTCAGGTTGCGGTCGGGCTTCACGCTCATGCCGCCGATGATCACGTCGAACTTGCCGGTGAGCAGGGCGGGGATGATGCCCGACCACTTGGTGGGCACGAATTCCACCTTCACGCCCAGGTCTTCGGCCAGGCGGGTGGCCACGTCCACCTCGAAGCCGATGAACTTGCCGGTCTTGTCCTGCATGGCCCACGGCACGAAGGTGGAAAAGCCCACGCGCAGCACGCCGCGTTGCAGAACGTCGGCGATGACGCTTTCCTCGGACAGTTTCTGGCGCACGGACGCGTCGGCCGCGCGCGCGGGGGCGTGCGGCGCCAGCAGCACCGCAAGCGCCAGCAGGGCGGCCAGCAGCAGGGCCGGGCCATGGAGACGGGTGGGGGGAGTGGTCGTGTGCATGGGTGTGCCTCCGTTGCGTGTTGCCGCCGGTGGCGGCGCGGGGATGCCGCCGGGCGGCGGAGTGGCCGCGTCCGGCCAGTGGCTGTCCGGACGCGTCAGAATTCGTAGCGCAGGCGGCGTTCCAGCAACTGCGCCAGGGCCGAAAGGGCCAGCGTGAGGGCAAGGTACATGCCCGCCACGAGAAACCAGACCTCGAACACCAGGAACGTGTCGGCGGCCACCGCCTGGGCCTGCATGGCCAGATCGTGCAGGGCGATGGTGCTGACCAGGGACGAATCCTTGACCAGGGACACCAGTTGCCCGGTCAGGGGCGGCAGGGCGGTGCGGGCCGCCTGGGGCAGCACCACCTCCATATAGGTTCCGGGCACGTCCATGCCAAGGCTGCGCGAGGCTTCCCACTGCCCCGTGGGCACGGACAGGATGCCCGCGCGCAGGATTTCGGCGATGTACGCCCCCTCGAACAGCGAAAGGGCCAGCACCCCGGCCGCGAAGCGGCCCATGCCCAGCACCGGGGCCAGCACGAAGTAGACCACGAACAACTGGATGAGCAGCGGGGTGTTGCGCACCGTCTCCACGTAGCCCACGGCCAGCGCGCGGCCCACGCGCGAGCCGGACTGGCGCAGCAGCGCGGCCAGCAGGCCCGCCAGCAGCGCCAGGGCCAGGCTTGCCGCCACCACCTGCAACGTCACGCCAAGGCCGTCCAGCAGCGGCCCGGCGACGCAGCAGTATTGGGCCACGTCGCGGGCCACGCGCAGCAGGGCGCGCCCAGTGGAGGGGACAGGTGGCGTGGCTGGCGGAGCGCCGGGCGCGGTGCGGTGCGCCGCAGCGGGGAGCGGGGCCGGGCGGTCCCGGCCGTGTCGGGAATTTTCCATTCTGTGGCGCAGCATACGCCGCAACACGCCCCCTGCCAAGGTGTACGGCGCGGACGGGATGGACGCGGGCGTGAAAAAGGGCGGGACAGGTTGCCCTGTCCCGCCCGTTCATGCGGTGTCTGCGCGGCCTTGGCGGCCCCTGGGAACAGACGCTACTTGTTCAGCTTCACTTCCTGCGGGAACACCGGCAGGTAGCGGTACGACAGGCTGAGGATCAGGGCCGCGTAGGCCATGATCATGGCGCTGGCGCCCCATTCCGCCCAGTTGGGGGCGTAGGTTTCCCAGCTGTCGAAGGGCATCACCGGCGCGGCCAGGGCCTGCACGGTCATGACGTAGCGGTTGATGGTCACGCCGATGCAGTCAAGGATGGCCGCGGTGTAGAACAGCGTGCGGTTGTTGCGCAGCGAGGGCGTGATCAGGATGATGGCGGGCAGCACGCCGCAGGCGAACAGTTCCGCCCACAGCAGCCACTTGCCGTAGATCCAGCCGTAGAACAGCTGGTCGAAGGTCAGGCCGGAGCGGGGCAGGATGTCGTTGGCCCAGGCCCAGGTGTCGGCCAGCTTGAAGACCATGTACACGGTCAGCATGGTGCCGGCGATCTTGCCCATCAGGCTCTTGATCTCCCAGGTGACCAGCCGCTTGCCGGACATCTTTTCCATGATGGTGCACACGAGCACGGTGAACACCGGCCCGGAGCCCACGGCGGAGAGGACGTACAGGAAGAACGTCCAGGGCCAGATGAAGAAGCCGTCGCGCGCGATGTACGGGCGGGCGAAGAGCACGCCGTACATGCCGCCCAGCGACCCCTGGTGGAACGTGGACAGGAAGGCGCCGATGCCCGCGAACAGCGGCATCATCAGGTGGAAGTTGTGGGCGATGGCGTGCACCAGCTTGTTGCGGTTCAGCTGCTTTTGCTCGAGGATCAGCGGCACGTACTCGATGATCAGCACGAGGCAGTAGCAGGTGATGCAGAAGATCACTTCCGTCAGCATGGAGTGCACGTTGGCGTGCCAGTAGCCGAACCAGGCGCGCAGCGGCTGGCCGATGTCGAGCACCAGGACGAGCATGGCGCCCGAGTAGCACAGGAAGCCCACGATGACCGTGAGGTTGATGATGTTCTTCAGCGGGTCGATGTTCAGGATGTAGCGCAGAAGGCCCGTGAAGAACGCGCCCGCGCCCAGGGCGATGACCGCGAGGTCGAAGGTGATCCACAGCCCGAACCCGAAGTAGTCGTCGAGGCCGGTGACGCCGAGGCCCTCGGACAGCACGCGGAAGGCGGCGTACAGACCCCATCCGAACACGGCCATGACGGCCGCGATCCAGACGAGGAACTTGGACAGCGAGCAGCGCGTGCAGCCTTCGGGGAACAGCGCCGCGTCGATGGGAAGGTCGTAGTTCTTATCCATGGCCGCCCCCTACCCTTTGACCTTTTCGTTTTCGAGATAGTTGTCGCCAAGACGGCGCACCCACTCGCGGCGGCTGACGTAGTAGACCTGGGGGTCGGTACCCAGGCGTTCCAGCAGCCGGAAGGCGTACTTGCTCTTCACGAGTTCGTGCACCTTGTGCGCGGGGTTGTTCACGTCGCCGAACACGATGGCCCCGTTGGGGCAGGCCTCGGTGCACGAGGTGATGTAGTCGCCGTCGTTGAGGGCGTTGGGATCACGGCCCTCCACGCGGGCCTTATCCTTGGCCTGCATGAAGCGATGGTGGCAGAACGAGCACTTTTCCACCACGCCGCGCGGACGCACCGACACGTCGGGGGTCAGGGTCTTGTCCATGCCTTCGGGCCAGATCGGATCGAACCAGTTGAAGTACCGGGCATGGTAGGGACACGAGGCCATGCAGTACCGGCAGCCGATGCACCGGGGGTAGATCTGGCTGACGATGCCGCCTTCCTCGTTCTTTTCGGTGGCAATGACCGGGCACACCGACACGCACGAGGGCTTGCCGCACTGCATGCAGGGGCGGGGCAGGTAGGCCACTTCATGCTCGGGGAAGGGCTTGCCGTTGGTCAGTTCGTATACGACCAGCCAGTTCAGCGACTTCAGCTTGTTGCTGGCGTCCGGCTGGGGGGCGATGTTGTTCTCGGCCTGGCAGGCGACCATGCACGCGCCGCAACCCGTACATTTGTCCAGGTCGATGGCCATTCCCCACTTGATCTTGAATTCCTTGAATGAGGACATGACGTACGTTCCTTATGCTTTGGCGATGTTTACGCCGGCGCTGGTCCAGACCGAAAGGCCCGTGCCGGGTTCCGCACCAGCTGCGAGCAGGCGCATGACGTTTTCGCCCTTGCCCTTGCTGAACTCGTCGAAGGCGGTGTGTCCGTGCCCGGCAGGCACGGCGACCGTGTCGTTCATGACGCCTTCGAACACGTTCACCCGCACCGTGAACTTGCCGGCGGGGTTGGAGAGCTCGATGCGGTCGTGCTTCCGCAGGCCCAGCTTGGCGGCCGTGGCCCCGTTCATCATCACGTAGAGTTCCTTGCCCTGGATTTCCCAGCGCCGGACGGTCTTGGTGTTGAAGGGCGGGGTGGCGGTCATGCTGGTGCCCACGTTCAGCTTGGCGACCGGGGCGAGGGCGACGGGGAAGGCCGGGGCCTTCACGTCGATGGCCTTGGAGAGTACGTCGGGGCGCAGGGCGATGCCGTTGACCGGCAACACCGCGCCGCTCACGTGCGCGTTGGTGGCCGAAGGCTCGGTGAAGCTCGCGCCGCGGGCTTCGGCCTTGGCCTTCAGGGCGTCGGCGAAGGCGGCCACGCCAAGGTCGGCGCCCAGCTTCTTCGCGATGCCGATGACCACGTCGCCGGCGGGGCGGGCGTCCACCAGGGGCGCCAGCGCGGGCACGGCAAGGGCGTAGACCACCTGGCCGCAGCCGTAGGGGGTGTCCACGTCGTCGAAGCGTTCGAGGCCCATGGGCACCGGCAGCACGAGGTCGCAGGCCATGGCCAGCGTGGCCTTGACAGCGTCGGCCTGGGGCAGCGCGTAGACGGGGTTGGCTTCGTAGAAGACCACCGCCTGCGGGGCCGCGGCCTTGCCGGAGGCCACCTTGCCGAGCCACGCCACCAGGTCGTTCTGCAGCAGGGCCTTGCGGTCCATGGCGGCAGGCACCACCTTGCGGGCGTAGGGCAGGGCGCGGATGCCGCCTTCGCGGTTCATGGAGCCCAGCAGCGAGTTCAGGGCAAGGCCGGCCAGCACGGGAGCCGCGCCGCCGCCCTGTCCGAACTCGGACCCGGCGATGACCAGCGGCCGCTTGGCCTTGGCCAGTTCCTGGGCCACGGCGGCAAGACGCTTGGCGTCCACGCCGGTCTGCGCCGCCACCTGTTCGGGGGTGAACCTGGCGGCCAGGGCCCTGAATTCGGCGAAGTCGGCGGCGGGGCTGGCAGCGCCCGCCTTGATCAGCAGGTTGGCAAGACCCAGCGCCAGCACCGCTTCGGTGCCGGGGCGGATGGCCAGCCACACGTCGGCGGTGGAGGCGGTGTTGTTCTGCACCGGACCCGCATAGGCGAAACGCACGGCCGGGGCTTCGCCATGGGGGCGGCCCACCCGGAAGGCGTGGCGGTTGCGGATGACCGGACCCCAGGTTTCGAGGACGTTGGCGCCGATGGCGAGCACGTAGTCGCTCTTCTCGATGTCGTAGCCCACCTGGCCTTCGCCGCCCATCAGCTCCCACGCCTTGGCGGCGGGCTGGGCCTCGCCGGGCATCAGGAAGCAGGACTTCGAACCCATCTCGGCTGCCAGCGCCGTGAACAGTTCGTTGATGGTGCCGGTTTCATCGCCGGAGACGACGGCGAGCTTGTCGCCGCCCTTGGCCTTCTTCAGACCTTCCACCAGCATGGTTTCGGCCTCTTCCCAGGTGATGCCCACGTACGCGCCGTCGGCGGTACGCTTGAGCGGGCGCTTCATGCGGGAGGGGCTGTAGAGCAGTTGCACTTCCGCCGCGGCGATGGACGAAAGCCCGCCGCCGAGGGGGTGATCGTTGTTGGTCAGCACGCGCACCGGGCGGCCGTCCACCAGCCGCACCCGCACGCCCACACCGGACGGGCACAGCTTGCTGACGGTGGGCACGTACGAATTGGCGCCGTCGATGTTGCGCGGAATCCACGACCAGTTCTGCGACCAGATGGACACGTCGTCCAGGCTTTTCCAGACGACGGGGGTGGCGAGAATGCCCGCGGTGGCGCCGCCGATGAACTTCAGGAAACCTCTTCTGTCCAGAGCCATAGCACCACCCCTTTACTTGTGGCAGACGAAGCAGGCATTGCTGGAACTCGTCACGCCGTAGTGGTTCTCATTGGCGTGACAGCGTTCGCATTGCCACATCTTCATGGTTTGCTTGCTGTAACCGGTCAGCTTGTTCTCGTAGAGGGTCGGAGCGCTGTCGGAGTTGGCCACGTCGGGGTGGCACTGCGCGCACAGTTCCGATTCCTTGAAGTCGTGACACTGGTTGCAGCCGTCAAGGGAATGGGCGGCATGGCTGAAGAAGACGTTGTCGGGCTGGATCTGGTAGACCAGCCACTTAACTTCCTTGCCGGTTTTCACGTACTCGTTGACGAAGCGGGCTTCCTCGGGGTCGGAACCCATGACGTCGGAATGGCAGTCGGCACAGCTGGCCGTGGAGGGCAGACCCGCGAAGGTCCCGTCCTCACGCAGCACATGACACTGCTTGCATTCCATGCCCGCGTCTTCCATGTGCACCTTGTGGCTGAAGCGTATCGGTTGTTCCTTCTTGCTGTACAGCATGTCCGGAAAGACCCACCAGCCAAAGATGAGCGACACGACCAGACCCACGAGAAACGGAGTGATGCCGCCGCCGCAGCACTTCCCGCCATCCGTCGCGCAGCCTGAACTGTTTAACTGCCTGTCCTCCATACCCTTCGCCTCATTAGCTGATTTGAGAGATGAATAACGAATGCCCACACTTGCCACGACAACCTTACTAGGCGACAGTTTGAAAGCCTGTCAAGGTGAAATATTTCACGAATCCGCTTCCATTTCGCGCAACTAGGTGAAATCGCAAAGCGGCTGAGCGGCCGTTCAGCCCTCCTTGCGGCGTCCGTACACGTCGTCGAAGCGGACGATGTCGTCTTCGCCCAGATACGGACCGCTTTGGATTTCAATGAGTTCGAGAGGAATGCGTCCCGGGTTGGTCAACCGGTGAAGGGTGGCTTTCGGAATATCCACCCATTCATTCTCGGTCAGGGTGCGTTCCTCGTTGCCAACCTGCACAAGCGCGGCGCCTTTGGCCACCACCCAGTGCTCGCTGCGGTGATGGTGCATCTGCAACGACAGGCGCGCGCCGGGGTTCACCTCGATGCGCTTGACCTTGCGGCCGGGGCCCTCGTCGAGCACCGTGTAGTTGCCCCAGGGGCGGCGCACGGTAAGGTGCACGTCCACCAGCGGGCTCTTTTCGGCCTTCAGTTTTTCCACCACGTCCTTCACCCGCTGTACCTGGTCCTTGGCGCAGATCAGGGTGGCGTCGCGGGTCTGCACGGCGATGACGCCGGAAAGCCCGATGGCCACCAGCTTGCCCCCGCGCGAGAGCAGCAGGCAGTCGTCGCAGTCCAGGGCCATGGTGTCGCCCTGGACCACGCAGCCGCGCTCGTCCTTGGTGCCGAGGCGGTACAGCGCCTCCCAACTGCCCAGGTCGTCCCAGCCGAAGTCGGCCTCCACCACGGCGATGCGATCCACGTGCTCCATGATCCCGTAGTCTATGGATATGGACGGCAGGGTGGCGTAGCCGTGGGTTAGCGGTATGCCGGGGGTCAGCGAGGTATCCGCGCGGGTGGACCACCACGCGGCGAGCCCGGGCTGGAAGCGTTCCACGGCGGAAAGCAGCACCGCGCCGTTGAACACGAACATGCCGCTGTTCCAGAAATGCATGCCCTCGCGCAGGAAGGCGCGCGCGGTTTCGAGTTCGGGCTTTTCCACGAACCCGTCAACGGAATAGGCGGGGGCAAACGCGGAGACCGGGGAGGGGGCCTGCGTGGAACCCGGCAGGGGTTCGCCCCGGCGGATGTAGCCGTAGCCCGTCTCGGGCGTGGTGGGCGGCACCCCGAAGGTGACCGACCAGCCTTCGGCGGCCAGGTCGGCCCCGCGCGTGACGGCGGCGCGCCAGCGCGCCTCGTCGTGCAGCAGATGATCGGAGGGGAACACCGCCAGCAGGGGGGCGTGGCCGTCGTGGCCCGCGTCCGCGCCGCCCATGGCCGCGTCCAGCCCCAGCAGGATGGCGGGCAGGGTGTTGCGGCCCACGGGTTCGGCCAGCACCTGGGTGTCCAGCCGTTCGTCCAGGGCGCGGGCCTGGGCGCGCACCTCGAACATGTGCTCCTCGTTGGTCACGATGTGCACCCGCTCGGGCGGGAACAGCGAGAGCACGCGGCGCACGGTCTGCTGGAGCAAGGAGAGGTCGCCGCTCAGGGCCAGCAGTTGCTTGGGGAACAGCGCGCGCGAAAGGGGCCACAGCCGGGTGCCGGAGCCGCCCGCCAGGATGATGGCGTGGCAGCGGCCGAGGGCGGCAGGGGAATCCGCCGGTGCATGGGCGACCATGGCGGTGAGGTTGGCGGGGGATATGGTCATGCGTCGGCCTTACGCCTGGGGGGCGGGTTCGAAGGTGAAGGGCGAATCGAAGTCGCGCAGCCGGGGCAGGCGGCGGTCTTTATCGGACAAAATGGGCGGGATGTCCGGCCAGGGGATGGCCAGGTCGGGGTCGTCCCAGGCGATGCCCCCTTCGATTTCCGGGGCGTAGTAGGCATCGACCTTGTACTGGAACTCGGTGCCGGGCTCCAGGGTCATGTATCCGTGGGCGAAACCGCGCGGCACGAACAGCCGCGCGAAGTTGCGTTCGCTCAGTTCGCAGCCGTACCATTTGCCGTAGGTGGGCGAGCCCGCCCGCAGGTCCACGGCCACGTCGTACACCGCGCCGCGCGTGGCCCAGACCAGCTTGGCCTGGGCGGCGGGGGGAAACTGGAAGTGCAGCCCGCGCAGCACGCCGGGCTGTTCCGACCGGGCGTGGTTGTCCTGCACGAATCCGGCGGCAACGCCCAGGCGGTCGAACAGTTCGCGGCGGTAGGTTTCGAGAAAGAAGCCGCGCTCGTCCCTGAACACGCGGGGTTCGAGCCGAAGCAGGCCGGGAATGCCGGTTTCGATGATCTGCACATGGCCTCCGGTGCCGGTGAATGTGGAATCCCCCAAGCGCTTACCCGATCGGGGGGCTTTTTTGAAGCCCCCACATGCGCCCCCGGCGTTTGCCCCGTGCGGCCTGCGCGGCACCCGCCCCCTGTTGCGCGGCGATTCCGCAGCGGACGCGGATTGCCAAAACCGTTGCTCATGCCCGCGGAATTGGGGTACAGAAACGCAATTGTGGCGAACTTCGCAGTATGTGTCCTACCTATGGATATGCCATGAGCGAGCGAGAGACGGCGTGGAAGGCGCCCGAACAGGGGATGGGGATGGTGTTCGAGGATGCCGGGACGGCGCGCGAGGCCGCGCTGGAAGCGGAGATCGGGAAGTTGCGGGCGGAACGCGACGCCGCGCTTGCGGCCGAGCGCACGCTGCGTGACATCCTGACCTCGATTCCCGACCTGCTGACCGTGCACGACCGGGCGGAACAGGTGGTGTTCAGCAACTGGCAGGGCGACAACGTGCGCTGGGAGACGCAGGGTGGCGACCAGCACGGCAGGAGTTGCTTCGGTTGCTACTTCCGGGGCGAGAAGAACTGCGATGCCTGCCAGATAGCGGAGGTGTTCGACACCGGCCGCCAGAAGGTCATCGAGCTGTACAATCCCGATTCGCGCACCTTCCGGTCCATCACCGTGTTCCCGGTGCGCAACGCCGCCGGACAGGTGGCCATGGTGGCGGAATACGTGCGCGACGTGACCGAAACCCGCCGCATGGAGCGCGAACTGCGCGTGGCCAAGGAGGCCGCGGAGGCGGCGGACAAGGCCAAGAGCGAGTTTCTGGCCTCCATGAGCCACGAGATACGCACCCCCATGAACGGCGTGCTCGGCATGCTGGACCTTGCGCTGGACACTCCGTTGGACGAGGAGCAGCGCGAATACCTGGAGGCGGCGCAGAATTCCGCCGAATCGCTGCTGGCGCTCATCAACGACATCCTCGACTTCTCCAAGATAGAGGCGGGGATGGTGGAACTGGACAGCCAGGTGTTCCGCCTGCGCAAGCGCCTGTCCACCCTGCACACCATGTTCGTGCACCGGGCGGAGGAAAAGGGCCTGGGCTTCGCCTTCCTGGTGCCGGAAGATGTGCCCGACGGCCTGGTGGGCGACCCCATGCGCCTGCGCCAGGTGCTGGTGAACCTGCTGGACAACGCCCTGAAGTTCACCGAGCAGGGCCGCGTCTCCCTTGCCGTGCGCATGGTGGAGTCCACGCCCGAATCGGCGATGCTGGAATTTTCCGTCACCGATTCCGGCCCCGGCATTCTGGAGAAGCACCGCGAACACATTTTCGAGCGGTTCGTGCAGGCCGACGGTTCGCTGTCGCGCCGCCACAAGGGCACGGGCCTTGGACTGGCCATCTGCAAGCGGCTGTCGCTGCTCATGGGCGGGGACATCCGCGTGGAGAGCGCGCCGGGGCAGGGTAGCACCTTTCACTTCACGGCCCGCTTCGACACGGCCCGCCTGGAAGGCGAAGAGGCCGCCCGCACGCCGGTGCAGACGCCCGAGCCGGAGTGCCGGGCGCGCATCCTGGTGGCCGAGGATCATCCCATGAACCTGATGTTCATCGAAAAATTTCTGCAAAAGCAGGGGTATGAGGTGCAGTCCGTGACGGACGGCAGCGAAGTGGTGCCCGCGTTGCGCAGGCAGGAATTCGACCTGGTGCTGATGGACATCGCCATGCCGGTCATGGACGGCATGGAGGCCACGCGCATGGTGCGCAAGGCGCAGGGCATGGCCACCAACAGCAACGTGCCCATCATCGCCATGACCGCCCACGCCATGAAGGGCGACCGCGAACAGTTTCTGGCGGCGGGCATGGACGACTACATCGGCAAGCCCATCAATTCCGACAACCTGCGTAGCCTGCTGCTGAAGCACATTCAGAAGTGCCGCCGGGGCGGGGTGGCAGGCGCGGGCAACGGGGCCTTGAACGGTGCCGGGTAGCGTGGCCGGGCGCG
>JALHHV010000520.1 GCA_022837365.1 Desulfovibrio sp.
AATTCTAATATCTGCTTCACCTTTAATATCTGTATTACAACTTGAGGTATTGTTTGATTCATCGCTATCAGGAGTATCGGAATAAACGGTAGCAGTATTAGTGTAAATTCCCAAAGGAGCATCGCTGCCGACATCTGCAAGGATATACCAGACCTGCGATTCACCAGCATCTAAAACAATTTTTGGCGAAGCGCCTGACCATGAACTCCAATTAATACTATCAAGAGAATATTTTTGATTTTTGAAAATATTAACATCTAATAAATCCTGAATGTGAACCCCAATGGCTGTATAGATGTCGCTTGTGTTTTCAACCAAAATCTCATAGATTATTTCCGTGCCGGAGATAACTTCTGCAGGGCAGGTTTTAACAATGGATAAGTCAACCGTAGCGCCTAACGGAGTGCTAATTGTTTCTTCATTATTCTCCAAAACAGGATCGGTTACAGTTGTGCTAACTGTTGCCGTATTTACAAGTGGATCAGGTGCAACAGTCTGAAGATCGTATCCTTTGATACGAATACTTACTGAAGCTCCATAAGCCAAAGTTCCTATATTAAGGGATCCTGTCCATGGATTAGAATAAGTTGAACCACCATCTGTTGAGTAATAGACTGAATCAAAATATGTAGCATCAATAATATCTTCAATAGTAACATTTAAAGCATCACTCGGACCAAGGTTGGTAACCGTAATTTCATATTCAACATCGCCACCGTAACCAACTTCTGATGAACTTCCGATTAGTTTTTTACTTAAACTCAAATCAGCAACCTGCAGAACTGTTGTTACAATTGAATCTTCATTATTTTCCAAATCAGAATCGTAAGTTGTACCACTGTTTACTGAGGCTGTATTAATTATTGTACCCGTTGCTCCGGGATCAACATCACCACGTATCAAAATATAAATAGCGCCAAGAGAGACAAACTCAGGTTTGTTCATTGAACCTGTCCATTCATTCCAATTATTACCGAAATCGAGAGAATATTCCGCATTGGTGATACCTGCAGGAACAGCATCGGTAATCAATGCATTGATAGCATTATCAGGACCGGCGTTCTGTACGTTTATGAAATAGTAGATGCGTTCACCGGCAGCAATTACAGAAGGTGTTACCTCAACTAAACTTGATACCGAAGAAGGA
>JALHHV010000063.1 GCA_022837365.1 Desulfovibrio sp.
CATCATGACCTTCGCCCCGCTGGACAAGGTGGGGCCGGGCCGTTCGCGCCCGCTGTGGGCCACGGCCCTGCTGGTGGTCATGTTCGGCCTGTTCGGCATCCTCGGCACCTACACCGGCAACTTCGTGTTCCAGTCGTTCGCCAACCTGCGCGCCATGGGCGTGATCACCGCCGGGTTGTTCGGCGGGCCGGTGGTGGGCGCGGGGGCGGGGCTCATCGCCGCCGGGCACCGCTACCTCATCGACGTGGGCGGGTTCAGCGCGCTGCCGTGCGGGCTTGCCACGCTCAGCGAGGGGGTGCTGGCGGGGCTTGTGGCGTGGCGCTTTCCGGAACGGCGGCTGGACTGGGCCACGGCGCTGACCCTGGGGCTGGTGGGCGAAACCTACCACATGGGCCTGGTGCTGTGGCTGTCCGAACCGTTCACCGAGGCCGTGGAGCTGGTGCGGGTGATCAGCCTGCCCATGATCCTCATCAACGCCATGGGCGCGGCGCTGTTCGTGCAGGCCCTGCGCCTGCAACTGCACTTCCGCGACCTGCGCGACTCCACCCAGGCCCGGCAGATCCTGTCCATCGCCAACCAGACCCTGGCTCGTCCGCCCAGGCCACGGCGGAAATCATCCTGGACGAGACCCACGTGGCCGCCGTGGCCCTGACCGGGGGCGACATGGTGCTGGCCCACGTGGGCGCCGGGGCGGACCATCACCTAGCCGGGTTCCACGTGCGCACCATGGCCACCCGCAAGGTGGCGGAAACGGGCGAACCGCTCTTCGTGCGCGACCGCGAGTCCATCGGCTGCCGCCAGCCCGGCTGCCCGCTGACCGACGCCATCATCGTGCCCTTGCGCAAGGGCGGCCAGATCCTGGGGTGCCTGAAGCTGTACGGCACCAAGAACCGCCCGCTGGACCAGACCCGCTTCGAGCTGGCCAAGGGGCTGGCCGACCTGTTCTCCACCCAGATCGAGCTGGAGGAGATCGGCATCAAGAACCAGCTCATCGCCCGCGCCGAAATCCGGCGGTTGCAGGCCCAGATCAACCCGCACTTCCTGTTCAACTCGCTGAACACGGTGGCCTCGTTCTGCCGTACCGCGCCCGGCCAGGCGCGCGACCTGATCCTGGACCTGGCCCGGTACATGCGCCGCAACCTCGATTCCAGCCGGGGGGCCATCCGCCTGTCCGAAGAACTGGAACAGGTGCGCTCGTACCTGGTCATCGAGCAGGCCCGCTTCGGCGACCGCATCCGCGCCGACATCGACCTGGCCCCCGGCACGGCCGACTGGCTGGTCCCGCCCCTGCTCATCCAGCCCCTGGTGGAAAACAGCGTGCGCCACGGCATCCTGGCCCGCGAGGAGGGCGGGCTGGTGCGCCTGTCCGCCCACGCCGAGGGCGACCACCTGCTGGTGACCGTGGAGGACGACGGCGCGGGCATGGACGACGACACCCGCAACGCCATCCTGGCCCCCGCCGCCAGCGACCTTTCGCCCTACGCGCCCCCCGCCGCCCCGCCCGATTCACCCCCCCGCCCACACCTCCAGACCTGCGCGGACGTCACGGGCGAAAGCCTGAACGACGGCATCGGCGCGCGCAACTGCAACCAGCGGCTGGTGCAGATGTTCGGCCCTTCGTACGCCATGCGCATCGACAGCGAGCCCGGCCGGGGCACGCGCATCTCGTTCCGCATCCCGCGCCAGCAGTTGCAGTAGCGCCGGGCAAGGCGGCCCTGTCACGGCCCCGCCGCGGTCCACGCGCGTGCGCTCCCGCGCGCGACCGCCGCCAGGGACCACGGACGCAGGGACCACAGAGGGCAGACCGCCGCCCGCGGCAGCGCTTCCCACGTCCGCCATTGCCGTTTCCCTCGTTTCGCCCCCCGCACTCCGCGTTGCCATGCGCGGCGGTTGCGGGTATTTTCCACCCGGTCGCCGGCTCCCCCCGACCGGCCGCGCCATCCCCCTCCAAGGAGCACCCATGCCGCCCGGGGCATATCTTCTCATAAGCCTTGCCGCCCTCATCTGCGGCTACCTTCTCTACGGCTGCGTCATGACGCGCCTGATGCGCCCGGACAACGCCCGTCCCACCCCGGCCTGCACCATGGCCGACGGGGTGGACTACGTGAAGATGCCCGCCAAGAGCGTCTTCCTCATCCAGTTGCTGAACATCGCGGGCATCGGGCCGGTGTACGGCCCCATCCTGGGCGCGCTGTACGGGCCGTGGGCGCTGGTGTGGATCGTGCTGGGGTCCATCTTCGCGGGGGGCGTGCACGACTATTTCTCGGGCATGCTTTCGGTGCGGCGCGGCGGCCTTTCGCTGCCCGACGTGGTGGGCGACCACCTGGGCCCCCCCATGCGCCGCTTCATGCAGGTGTTCTCGCTGGTGGTGGTCCTGCTGGTGGGGGTGGTGTTCGTCACCGGCCCGGCGCGTCTGCTGTCGGACATGACCGCCATACCGGTGATGACCTGGGTGGTGATCATCTTCGCCTACTACTTCCTGGCCACCATCCTGCCCATCGACGTGGTCATCGGGCGGGTCTACCCCATCTTCGCGGGCTCGCTGCTGGTCATGGCCGTGGGCCTGACGGCCGCGCTGTTCGTGGAGGGCCACGCCACCGGCGCCCCCCTGGCCTGGTCCGCCCCCCCGGCGGACCTGCCCATGTGGCCGCTGCTGTTCATCACCATCGCCTGCGGGGCCATCTCCGGCTTCCACGCCACCCAGTCGCCCCTGATGGCGCGCTGCCTGCCCGACGAACGCAGCGGGCTGCCCGTGTTCTACGGGGCCATGATCGCCGAGGGCGCGCTGGCGTTGATCTGGGCCACCCTGGGCATGGCCCTGTACCCCGACCCCGCGAAGTTGCAGGCCGCCATCGCCGCCGGGGGGCCGGGCAAGGTGGTCAACGACGTCTCCATGGAGCTGATGGGCCCGGCGGGGGGCATCCTGGCCATCCTGGGGGTCATCGTGCTGCCCGTCACCTCGGGCGACACGGCCTTCCGCTCCGCCCGCCTGACCATCGCCGACGTGCTCGGCATACCGCAGCGGGAACGCAGGCGCCGCCTGCTCATCGCCATCCCGCTGTTCGCGCTGGGGGCCACCCTGTCGCAGGTCAACTTCGAGGTGATCTGGCGCTACTTCGGCTGGGCCAACCAGGCGCTGGCCGCCCTGGTGCTGTGGGCGGTGGCGGCCTTCCTGGCGCGGGGGGGCGTGTTCCACTGGCCGGCCACCCTGCCCGCCACCTTCATGACCGCCGTGTGCGCCACCTACATCTGCCATGCCCGCATCGGCCTGAACCTGCCGCTGGCCGCCTCGTCGTGGGCGGGCGCCGCCGCCGCAGTGCTGGCCCTGGCCCTGTTCCTGTCCCGCTGCCGCCGCAAGGTCTGATTCCCCACCCCCGCGCGCCCATCGCGCTGCCGCAAGGAGGGGGCCCGGCATTTCCGGAACCCCTCCTTGCGGCGATGCGCTCTCTTCCGCCCGCCGCCGCTGCCTGCGTGCCCCCGAGGCCGTGGCGGCATGCCGCCCCCTGAAACCGCGCGGCGAAGTCCACCTTCGCCGCATTTCTCCTTGCGCCGCCCGGCATACCGCCGGGCGGCGCACCTTTTTTCCGTCCGGTGCGCGCAGCGCATCCCAATGCAGCCCCCATGCGCCCCATACCGACAAACAGACGTTTCACCCGCAAAATACTACATCTCGTTGTCGGATCATTGCCTTACCCATAAAACCGCGTAGTAGAGAGACCATGAAGAAATTCATGCACGAAATTTCATTATCAACCATACAATTTCGTATGCATGCATGATATCATATGATGATTAACTGAAAACATACGTCTACTTTCCATATTTTTAGAATTATATATCCGTTGATGAATACATATATACAAGGATGTTTTCAAAAAATATTCATGCTTGCCGCACACAGTTTGATATTTGAATATTATTTTTATACATCTATATGATTATTTTACTATTTTTGAACAATGTTTTCAGTTCATGGATTGTAAATATCATGAAAAATATAAAGACAGCCATCTGTAACTTTCAGCAAAAGGAGCACTGAAATGCCATCTGTCATGTATTTTCTGCTCAGCATCGCCGCCCTGATAGGTGGATACGTCGTCTACAGCCGTGTGGTGGAACGGATGTTCGGCGTTGACAACTGCAGGGCAACGCCGGCCTGCACCATGGCGGACGGCGTGGACTACGTGAAGATGAACCCCAAGAACATCTTCCTCATCCAACTGCTGAACATCGCGGGCCTGGGTCCGGTGTTCGGCCCCATCCTGGGCGCGCTGTACGGCCCGTGGGCGCTGGTGTGGATCGTGCTCGGCTCCATCTTCGCCGGTGCGGTGCACGACTACTTTTCCGGCATGCTTTCGGTGCGCTATGACGGCAAGTCCGTGCCCGACGTGGTGGGCTACAACCTGGGCAACGGGTTCAAGCAGTTCATGCGCTTCTTCTCGGTGGTGCTCCTGCTGCTGGTGGGCGTGGTCTTCGTCACCGGCCCGGCCAAGCTGCTCGACAACCTGACCGGCTGGGGCCTGATGGTGTGGGTGGTGATCATCTTCGCCTACTACTTCCTGGCCACCATCCTGCCCATCGACAAGATCATCGGACGCATCTACCCCGTCTTCGCGGCCATCCTGCTGATCATGGCCGTGGGCCTCACCGCCATGCTGTTCGTCAAGGGCTACGACTTCTTCCCCGCCGCCCAGTGGACCAACCAGCATCCCACCGGGCTGCCGCTGTGGCCGCTGATGTTCATCACCATCGCCTGCGGCGCCATCTCGGGCTTCCACGCCACCCAGTCGCCCATGATGGCCCGCTGCATCCCCAACGAGAACTGCGGCCGCCCCATCTTCTACGGCGCCATGATCGCCGAGGGCGTCATCGCCCTGATCTGGGCCACCCTGGGCATGACCTTCTACCAGACCCCCGAGGCGCTCAACGCGGCCCTGACCGCCGGCGGCCCCGGCAAGGTGGTCAACGACGTCTCCATGACCCTCATGGGCCCCATCGGCGGCGTGCTGGCCATCCTGGGCGTGGTGGTGCTGCCCATCACCTCGGGCGACACGGCGTTCCGCTCGGCCCGGCTGACCATCGCCGACTTCCTGAACTACTCGCAGGTGGAAAACGGCAAGCGCCTGATGATCGCGGTGCCGCTGTTCGTCATCGGCGCCGCCCTGTCGCAGGTGAACTTCGACATCATCTGGCGCTACTTCGGCTGGGCCAACCAGACCCTGGCCACCATCGTGCTGTGGGCGGCGGCCGCCTATCTGGTGCGGCGCGGCATGCTGCACTGGATGGCCACCGTGCCCGCCACCTTCATGACCGCCGTGTGCACCACCTACATCTGCTACGCCAAGATCGGCCTGAACATCCCGCTGAACATCTCGACATGGATCGGCATCGCCGTGGCCGTGGGGTCGCTGGGGCTGTTCCTGTCCAAGCGCAAGGCGTTCGAGGCGTCGCCCGCCTGACCCGCACCCTTCCCACGACGGGCCAGGCGGCATGACGCCGCCCCCCGCCCAACGGCCAGCCAGCGCCCCGCCTGCATACGCAGGCGGGGCGTTTCGCGTCGGCTGGCCGGATGACGCGCTTGCCGGCCGGGCCGGCAAGCCGGACCACGGATGGCCCGCCTCCCCTGGCGCCCACCCCGCCCCGTGCCCATCCAGGCGGGAAAAAATACCGTTCGGGAAGGAAAAACGACAAACACGACGAGCGCAGTTGAAAAATTCATCCACAACATACTACCAACACGCACATCAAAGACCATCACGGTTCAATTTTCGAAGCCACAAAGACATCACTGAAAATACAACACAGGGAATTCTTTAACCGTACTGCACATGAGTAAGAATAAACCATACGCCACAACACATTCATGACTGTCATATATTTTATAGAAATATTCCAACAAAATTAAATTAATCAACAAAAATACGACGCAAAAATAAAAAAATAAAACATAACGTCTCATATATTGTACATATCATAAACTATAAACGTCACAAAAACGGGCTGCAAGGACATTCCGCCAACGCACAACAACCACACGGCGGAACAACGAAAGGAGAAGACCATGCCTTCGGTAATGTACTTCATCACAAGCGTGGCAGCGCTCATCATCGGCTACATGGTGTACAGCCGTGTGGTCGAGCGGTTCTTCGGGGCCGACAACTGCAAGGAAACCCCGGCCTGCACCATGGCCGACGGCGTTGACTACGTGAAAATGTCTCCCCGCAAGATATTCCTCATCCAGTTGCTGAACATCGCGGGCCTGGGACCCGTGTTCGGTCCCATCCTGGGCGCGCTGTACGGCCCGTGGGCGCTGGTGTGGATCGTGCTCGGCTCCATCTTCGCGGGGGGCGTGCACGACTATTTCTCGGGCATGCTTTCGGTGCGCTACGCGGGCAAGTCCGTGCCCGACGTGGTGGGCTACAACCTGGGCAACGGCTTCAAGCAGTTCATGCGCTTCTTCTCGGTGGTGCTCCTGCTGCTGGTGGGCGTGGTCTTCGTCACCGGACCGGCGGCGCTGCTGGCCAGCATGACCAACTGGACCCTGCTGGTGTGGGTGGTGATCATCTTCGCCTACTACTTCCTGGCCACCATCCTGCCGGTGGACAAGATCATCGGCCGCATCTACCCGCTGTTCGCCGTGATCCTGCTGATCATGGCCCTGGGCCTCACCGCCATGCTGTTCATCAAGGGCTTCGACTTCTACCCCGCCGCCCAGTGGACCAACCAGCACCCCAAGGGCCTGCCCCTGTGGCCGCTGATGTTCATCACCATCGCCTGCGGCGCCATCTCGGGCTTCCACGCCACCCAATCGCCCATGATGGCCCGCTGCGTGCCCGACGAAAACTGCGGCCGCCCCATCTTCTACGGCGCCATGATCGCCGAGGGCGTCATCGCCCTGATCTGGGCCACCCTGGGCATGACCTTCTACTCCACCCCCGAAGCGCTCGACGCCACCCTGGCCGCCGGCGGCCCGGGCAAGGTGGTCAAGGACGTCTCCATCGCGCTGATGGGCCCCGTGGGCGGCATCCTGGCCATCCTGGGCGTGGTGGTGCTGCCCATCACCTCGGGCGACACGGCGTTCCGTTCCGCCCGGCTGACCATCGCCGACTTCCTGAACTTCTCGCAGGTGGAACACGTGAAGCGGCTGGTCATCGCGGTGCCGCTGTTCGTGGTGGGCGCCATCCTGTCGCAGATGAACTTCGACATCATCTGGCGCTACTTCGGCTGGGCCAACCAGACCCTGGCCACCATCGTGCTGTGGGCGGCGGCCGCCTACCTGGTGCGGCGCGGCATGTTCCACTGGATCGCCAGCGCGCCCGCCACCTTCATGACCGCGGTATGCACCACCTATCTGTGCTACGCCAAGATCGGCCTGGGCATGCCGCTGAACGTCTCCACATGGATCGGCCTTGCCGTGGCCGCCGGATCGCTGATCCTGTTCCTGTCCAAGCGCAAGGCGTTCGAGGCGTCCCCGGCGTAACCGGATCCGCCCGTTCCATTCCGGAAAAACGCGAAGGCGGGGTCCGCAAGGACCCCGCCTTTTCGCCGTTCCTCGCCAGTCGTCGCCAGTCGGGCGGACGACGGGGAAAACGATGGTTCCGCCTACCCGCCGATGGAGCTCATGCGGCGGTTGGCCACGGCGGTGCCGCCCTCGCACGGGGCGTTGGCCGCCCCGGACGGTTCGCCCCGCAGTTCGGCCAGCTGGCCCGCGCGCACCCTGGCCAGCAACTGGTAGCCCAGGGGTTTGCGCCGGTTGGCCAGGCGCAGCACCGTGCGCACCGCGTCCACTCCGAGTTTGGGGTGGCGCAGCAGCGGACGCAGGCGGTATTCGCGGTCGGAGAACAGGCAGGTGCGCAGCCGCCCGTCGGGGGTCACGCGCAGGCGGTTGCAGTCGCCGCAGAAGTGGTCGGACAG
>JALHHV010000064.1 GCA_022837365.1 Desulfovibrio sp.
GTGAGTGCCGGGGCTCCGCGGCGGTGGCGTCGTCGTGCTCGAAAATCAGTTGGTGGTCTCCAGGGCCTGGCGCAGCGTGGAAACGCCGCAGCTGTGCAGCATCTGCACGGGAATGCTGTTGGCCTTGGCGTGCTGCACCACCTCGCGCTTGGCAGCATGCGAGATCTTGTTGGTGAACACGATGACCAGATCCGCCCGGCCGAGCTTGTCGGCGATGCGGTTCTCCTTGCCCGTGAACACCTTCAGGTCCACGCCGCTGGCGAGGGCGGCATTGATGTAGTCGCGCTTCAGTCTGTCCATTCCGCCAATGAGTGCTGCGCACATGGGAGGCTCCTTCCGACGAGTCTCGCGTCGTTTTGTCCTGTTTAATGAAAACGATTTTCATTGTCAATGACAGGGCGAGATTTTTCCGCCTCCTTTTTGGGGCCGGAACGGGTTTCCATGCGGTTTCGGCATGATGGGCAGGGGCAGGGCGCATGCGGGCCGCGCCTCCCGGCAAGGAGGCGCGGCCCGCACGGAATGGGCCGGAACTGGTCGGACGGGGGGCGGCCGCCGGAATGCACGCGACGGGCGGCGCCACGGGGCGGAAACGGGCGCGGGGCTATTCCTCGCGCCACTCGATACATTCCACCGGGCAGGTGGTAATGGCGTCCTCCACGCATTCGGCGGTGGTATTCGGGTCGATGACCTCCGCGTATTCGCCCGCGCTGGACATTCTGAACGCCTCGGGGCAAAGTTCGACGCACGATTCGCACGCCATGCATTCGTCCTGGTCGAGGTAGAGATATTTCGCCATGGTGGCCTCCTTGGGCTGTTTGCCCCATGGTATAGCATGGCCGGAGCGTCGAGCACAACGGGCGGGGCGCGCGACGTCCCTCGCAGCGGAGGCAACCCGGTGTCACCCAAAGGCGACGCGCGCCAGGCGCGCGAATACCTGGCGCGAGCCAAGGCGTACTTTCACAGGCACGACGTGCCCCGCGCCCTGGCGGCCACGGCCGCGGGCGTGCAGCCCCTGGCGGACGGGGGCATCGTCGGGCGCGACCTGACCGAACTGCACGGCGCGCTGCGCGAGATGGTGCAGATGCTTTCGCGCGACGAGGACGTGAAGGCGCGGGCCACGGCCATCTCGCCGCGTGGCCTGGTCTTCGAGAAAGGGGCCGAGAAGCAGCTGCTGGCCATGCTGGCCCGCATCCTGCGGTCCATGCGCGACGAGCAGGAGCAGGAAACCTACGAGCAGGCCATCGCCCGCAAGCAGCAGCTGGACAGGCTGCTGCTGCACGGCAGGCGGCTGCTGGAACACAGGAAGGTGGCCGAGGCCGACGAGGCGTTCACCGAGGCCACGGGCTTCTACCGCAACGAGCACCGGCTGTTCCTGCTCATGGGCAGGGCCATGCTGGACGCGGGCGAACCCAAGCGTGCCCTGCGCCACCTGCGCAAGGCCATGGAAGTGGACCCGGACAAGGAACAGGCCAGACTGGCGCACGACACGGCGCTGGCCCGCAGCAAGGGCGAGCCCGACCCGGCCTGAACTGGACGGAACTGGGCCGAACTAGACGGAACTGGGCGCGACGACGGGCATTCGTCAGGCACGACGCCCTCATGTACGCAGGATGACCCGCGTGCATGAGGGCGTCGTGCCGTCGTGGTTCCGGAAAAGGGAGCCCCGCGTGTGCGGCGTGGGGATGGGCGGGCGCCGGGCCTACAGGTCCAGCAGGCGGGCCACCCGTTCCGGATCCAGCGAGCGGTGCGCGTCGCCGGACGGGGCGGACAGCATGTCCATCACCGCGTTGTACGCCTGACCGGCCTCGGCTGCGTCGGCGGCCCGGCCCCCCTGGGTGGCGGACTGGACGGCTTGGCCGACGTGGCTTCGGTGGCCTCGCGGGCGCGGGCCAGCAGCGCGTCGATGCGCGAGAAGGAATCCTGCGAAATGGTGGTGATGCCCGTGGTCATGGCGGCCTCCTGGAAGTTTTTTCCGTATGTCCGTCTCGTTCTGCAAGGGCCGTGCAAACGGGGAGCGGCACCGGCGGCACCAGCGGGCCTGGCCGACCGTTGCGATCCGGACCGCTTTGAGGTAGGCGAAGCGGCGCGCCACGGTTGCGTTTCCGCCCGAACAGGCTACACTTGCGCCCATGTATGGCGTGCCCGTGCCCGGCGAGGGCCGCCAGACGCCAGAGGCGTCATCCCCAACATACCGGAAGCGGCATGACCCAGCATTTCCTGCTGTTCGACATCGGCAACACCAACGTCAAGATCGGCATCGCGGTGGAAACCGCCATGCTGACCTCGTACGTGCTGCCCACCGACCCCGGCCAGACGGCCGACTCCATCGGCCTGCGCCTGCTGGAGGTGCTGCGCCACGCCGGGCTGGACCCGGCGGACGTCTCTGCCTGCGTGGCCAGTTCGGTGGTGCCGAGCTTCGATCCGCTGGCCCGCCGCGCCTGCGAGCGCTACCTGTCTCGCAGGCTGCTGTTCGCCCCCGGCGACATCGCCATCCCGCTGGAAAACCGCTACGAGCGCCCGGCGGAAGTCGGGGCCGACCGGCTGGTGGCCGCCTGGGCAGCCCGGCGGCTGTACCCTGGCCCCAGGTCGCTGGTATCCGTGGATTTCGGCACGGCCACCACGTTTGACTGCGTGGAGGGCGGGGCGTATCTTGGTGGTTTGATCTGTCCCGGCGTGCTGTCGTCCGCCGGGGCGTTGTCGTCGCGCACGGCCAAGCTGCCGCGCATCAGCCTGGAGGTGGAAGAGGATTCGCCGGTCATCGGCCGGTCCACCGCCACCAGCCTGAACCACGGCTTCATTTTCGGCTTCGCCGCCATGACCGAGGGCGTGCTGGCCCGCCTTGGCGGCGTGCTGCCCGGCCCGGTCGAGGTGGTGGCCACGGGCGGGTTCGCCCGGGACATCGCGCGGGTGAGCCGCTGTTTCGACCACGTCAAGCCCGACCTTCTGCTGGAGGGCCTGCGGTTGCTGTATCTGGAACGTGAAGGGCGGTAGCGGCAAGAGGCCGCAAGGCTTCCGACGCTCCGCATTCGGTTTTGACTTCCGACGCTCCGCGTCAGGTGACGTTTCGACGCTTCGCGTCAGGTGACGTTTCGACGCTTCGCGTCAGGTGACGTTTCGACGCTCCGCGTCAGGCTTTAACTCACGACGCTCCGCGTCTGGCTTTAACTTCCGACGCTCCGCGTCAGGTGACGTTGCGACGCTCCGCGTCCGGCATCGACATTCCGACCGAAACCCGACGAACATGAAAGGACCAAGGAGATGCAGATGAGCACCATCGTATCCGTCTGGGCGAGGGAAATCCTTGACTCCCGCGGGAACCCCACCGTCGAGGTGGAAGTCTCCCTGGAATCGGGCCACACCGGCCGCGCCGCCGTGCCTTCCGGCGCCTCCACCGGCACCCGCGAGGCGCTGGAAATGCGCGACGGCGACAAGGGCCGCTACAAGGGCAAGGGCGTGGAAAAGGCCGTGGACCACGTGATGGGCGAAATCGCCGAAGCCGTGGTGGGGCTGGATTCCCTGCGCCAGGTGCAGGTGGACAACACCCTTCTGGACCTGGACGGCACCGACAACAAGTCGCGCCTGGGGGCCAACGCCATGCTGGGCGTTTCGCTGGCCACCGCGCGCGCCGCGTCCAGCTTTCTGGGCCTGCCGCTGTACCAGTACCTGGGCGGCGTGAACGCCAAGGTGCTGCCCGTGCCGCTGATGAACATCATCAACGGCGGCGCGCACGCGCCCAACAATCTGGATATCCAGGAATTCATGATCATGCCCATCGGCGCGGCCACCTTCCGCGACGCGTTGCGCATGGGCGCGGAAACCTTCCATACCCTGAAGGCGCTGCTGGCCGCCGACGGCCACGTGACCAGCGTGGGCGACGAGGGCGGCTTCGCCCCCAACCTGAAGAACCACGACGAGGCCTTCCGCTACATCATGAAGGCCATCGAGGAGGCGGGCTACATTCCCGGTTCCGAAATCGCGCTGGCCATCGACGCCGCCGCGTCCGAATTCTACAAGGACGGCAAGTACGTGCTGGCGGGCGAGAACAAGAGCCTGTCCAATTCCGAGATGGTGGAATGGCTGGGCGAGTTCACCGCGCGCTATCCGCTGATTTCCATCGAGGACGGCCTGGCCGAGGCCGACTGGGACGGCTGGCGCGAACTGACCTACAAGCTGGGCGACACCATCCAGCTGGTGGGCGACGACATCTTCGTGACCAACCCGGACATCCTGGCCGAGGGCATCGACGAGGGCGTGGCCAACTCCATCCTTATCAAGCTGAACCAGATCGGCACGCTGACCGAGACCCTGGACACCATCGAGATGGCCAAGCAGGCCGCGTACACTACGGTGATCTCGCACCGTTCGGGCGAGACCGAGGATCATTTCATCTCGGACCTGGCCGTGGGCCTGAACGCCGGGCAGATCAAGACCGGCTCGCTGTGCCGCAGCGACCGGCTGGCCAAGTACAACCAGCTGCTGCGCATTGAGGAAGACCTGGACGACACGGGCATATACTTCGGGCCCATGATGAGCGCGCATTTCGGCTTCGAGGAAGAAGGCGAGGACTAGCGCGCGGTTGCGCGATGACGGGGAGGGAGCCTGCGGGGCTCCCTCCCTTTTGCTTTCGGGCGCGGGAAGAAAGGTGGGAGAAGGGAAAAGGCGGGGGAAAGGTTGTGGCTGCTCCCAATGCCGGAAATACGCGGCGAAACCCGCCATTCGGGCGCTGGCGGCGTTAGGTTCCGTTTTCCCTCGGTCACGTACCGAAGGGCGCGCTACGGTCGCCATCCGTAATGCCCGCAAGCGCGCATAACGGCTGCCGCACGCTCCCTTCGGGAAAACGTCCCCTTCCTTGCCAGCTCCCGAAGATCGTAGTTTCACCCGTTTTCCCGGCACCAGCCATCCGCGCGGAAGACCGCGCGGAGTATAGGGAAGAAAGGCAGCCCGGCAGATGAAAAAAAGCCGGAGGCAGGAAAAGCGTCGGTTGCAGGGTGGCCGGAGTACCGGTGATCCTGGAGGACCGGCAGGAAATTTCAGCGTTATCCCATCCCCTGAAAAGGGGGTCCGGGGGAGCATGCTCCCCCGGCGGGGCACGGGGCGGAGCCCCGGCTCAAAAAAGCTGCCCGCTCTCCTGCAAAAGGACAGGGCGGCGGTAATGGCGGATGCGACCGGGACGCGATGACGGTGCCGGGCAGCGGAATCGGACAGGCGGCGCGCACGCGCGCCGGATTTCGGGAGGTTGGACATATGATGCTGCTCGACGGCAAGGCGACGGCTGCGGCCATTCGCGCGGAGCTGAAGGAAGAGGTGGCGGCGGGCCTTGCGGCGGCGGGCCGCGCGCCGGGGCTGGCGGTCATTCTGGTGGGCGACGACCCGGCCTCGCAGGTGTACGTGCGCAACAAGGAGCGCGGCTGCGACGAGGCGGGCATCCGGTCCGAGGCGTTCCGCCTGCCCGCGGACACCACGCAGGAAGCGCTGGAAGCGCTCATCGACGAACTGAACGGGCGGGCGGACATCGACGGCATCCTGCTGCAACTGCCGCTGCCCAAGGGGCTGAACAGCCAGCGCTGCCTTGAGCGCATCAGCCCGAAAAAGGACGTGGACGGCTTCCACCCCGAGAACATGGGACGTCTGGCGCTGGGGCTGCCGGGCTTCCGGCCGTGCACCCCGGCGGGGGTGATGACCCTGCTGGAGCGCTACGGTCTTTCGCCCGCCGGGAAGAAGGCCGTGGTGGTGGGGCGCAGCAACATCGTGGGCAAGCCGCTGGCGCTGATGCTGGGCGCGCCCGGCAAGTACGCCAACGCCACGGTGACGGTGTGCCATTCCGGCACGCCGAACCTTGCCGAGGAATGCCGCCGGGCGGACTTCCTGTTCGTGGCGGCGGGGCGGCCGTGCCTGGTCACCTCGGACATGGTCAAGCCCGGCGCGGTGGTGGTGGACGTGGGCATCCACCGCACCGACGAAGGGCTGGTGGGCGACTGCCAGTACGACGACATCAGCTGCATCGCCTCGGCCATGACCCCGGTGCCCGGCGGCGTGGGCCCCATGACCATCGCCCAACTGCTCGTCAACACCGTGATTTCGTGGAAGGCCCGCACCGGCATCGCCGGGTAGCGGGCGGATACTGACGGATTTCAGGGCCGCGCGGCATGTGCCGCGCGGCCCTGTTGCGTCATGCCGCATGCCGGGGGATGTCATGTCCGCGTGGCGGCGGGGTTGCCGCACGTGCCGCCCCGGCATGGCCCGGCCATGGGCAGGTTCTGCCGACCGGTGGAGTTGTTGCGGGACATCCGTCTTTACATTCCGCAAGGTTGCTTCGCGTCGCCTTGCACTGGCACGGCTCGTGCTTTGCGACCCCTCAGGGAAGAATCTTCCCCGGCCCCGCGCGCCCGCGCTCCGGCAGGAGCGGCGGCACGCGGACGGGCCGGGGCACTTCGCGCCCGAGGAGACACGCATGTTACGCGCCCTCTATTCCGGTGCCTCCGGCATGAAGACCCTGTCGCAGGGCATGCAGGCGGTCAGCAACAACCTGGCCAACGTCAATACCGTGGGGTTCAAGCAGCAGCAGGCGCTGTTCGAGGACCTCATGAGCCAGTACGCGGGCACGGGCAACTCGGCATCCACCTCCATCAGCCAGGTGGGTCTGGGGTCGCGCCTTACGAGCATCCGCACCATGTACGGACAGGGGCCATACGAGTCGGGCACGGACATCACCGACCTGTCCATCAACGGCAAGGGATTCTTCCAGGTCACCTCCGGCGACAAGATCCACTACACCCGCGCGGGCAACTTCCGGTTCGACAAGGACGGCAACCTGGTGGACCCCAACGGGTTCGTGCTCAACGGGCGGCCCATCCTCGACGGCGTGGAGGGGGCCGCCACCGGCATCAGCCTGCCGCCGGGCGAGAACGGGCGCAACATCATGCCCCCCAAGGCCACCACGTCCATCACGGCCATCAACAACCTGGGCTCGGGCGACAGGTCGTCCGACGCGGCCAACCCGTTCTTTTCGCTGCTGTCCAAGTGGAACGGCGCGGCGGACAGCCCCCTGGGCGACTCGGCCTACTCGTACAAGCAGGCCATCAAGGTCTACGACGCCTCGGGCAACGCCCACGACGTGACCATCTATTTCGACGGGGCCGGAGAGAGCGGCGGCAACAAGTATTTCGAGTTCGTGGTGGGCATGGACCCGGCGCACGACGGCTCGGCCCTGGCCGGGACATCCGGGGCGGGGCTGCTGATGGCCGGCACGCTCACCTTCAATTCGTCCGGCCAGTTGGTGAACATGTCGGCCTACACGCCCACGGGCGCCGACGCCACCAACCTCGACAACTGGACACCGGCCTCGTTCGGCGCGGACGGGTTGCCGCAGTTCACCGCCACCTTCGCGGGCGGCGGGGGGGCGCAGGGGGTCGGCCTGGACCTTGGCCTGTCCTCGTCATCCGGGGCGTGGACGGCGGGCGCGGGCAGCCCGGCGGCGGTGGGGTCCGATGCGTCGAACCTGACGGGCATGGCCGGGGCCAGTCTGGCCGCCCTCGGCACCACGGCCTACGGCGGCAGTTCGTCGGAAATCCGGTCCAGGCAGGATGGCTACGGGCAGGGTTTTCTGGCGGGCATCGACATCAACTCGGAGGGCATCATCAGCGGGCGCTACAGCAACGGCCAGAGCGCCGACCTGTACCGCATCACCCTGTACCGCTTCACCAGCGAGGACGGCCTGCGCCGCGAGGGCATGAACCACTTTTCGGCCACGCGCGAATCGGGCGCGGCGGAAGAGGGCCTGCCCGACACCGAGAATTTCGGCACCGTGGCCGCCAAGACGCTGGAGCAGTCCAACGTGTCCATGGAACGGGAATTCGTGAACATGATCATCTACCAGCGCGGCTTCCAGACCAACTCCAAGTCGATCATGACGGCGGACGCCATGATCCAGAGGGCGCTGGAACTGAAGCGCATGTAGCCATCAGCAGGCACCGGCATGCGAAAGGCCGTCTCCCGGTTTGGGGGGCGGCCTTTTTGCGTCGGGCGAAGGGGAGGGGGCTACCGCCCCGCGCCGGGCTGCGGCGCGGTCTCGTCCGGTGGGGCGGGGTCCGGCACGGTGGCCCCGCGGCCCTGCGAAAGCAGCACGCCCACCAGCACCAGGCCGGAGGCCGCGTACTGCTGCGGGGCCAGTTCATCGCCCAGCAGCACCCGGCCCATGAGCAGGGTGATCACCGGGATCAGGTTGATGAACGCCGAGGCCTGCCCGGCGGGCAGGCGGCTGACCCCGAAGTTGTACAGCCCGTACGCGCCCAGCGAGATGCACGTGCCCAGATAGACCACGGACAGGGCGGGCAGCAGCGGGAAGGCGTCCGGCAGTTGGGTGGTGGGCAGGAACAGCAGCGGCAGAAAGAACGCGCTGCCCGCCAGCGACTGCACGGCGGTGATGAACAGCGGCGGGTAGGTGGCGGACAGCTTCTTGGCGTTGATGACGTACCCGGTGGCGCTGACCATGGCGCACAGTTCCAGCAGGTTGCCCAGCAGCGGGTTGGGCGCGTTCCCGGAACTGGCCCCCCCCAGGCTCAGCCAGACCACCCCCACGATGGCCAGGCCGAAGCCGTACCACACCCGGCGGGCCAGCCGTTCGCCCAGCACGATCCAGGCGGCCACGGCCACGCACAGCGGCATCACCGAAACGATCATGCCCGCCTGCGAGGCCGAGGTGTAGCGCAGGGCGTACGCCTCGAACACGAAGTACAGGCATGGCTCGCACAGGGCCATGGCCCCAAGGCGCTTCCAGTCGCCCTTGCGGTAGCGCACGTGGCGGAAGTTGCGCCACAGGGCCAGGAACACCGCCGAGGAAATGCCCATGCGCCCGAACACCACCACCATGGGGTCGAAGCCTTCCAGGGCCACCTTCATGGCGATGAACGAACTGCTCCACAGCAGCATGGCCAGCAGCAGGGCCAGCGTTGCGGAAGAGACGGGCGCGGTGCGGGGTGCGGGCATGACGGTTTTGGGCGAAAGGGGTGCATGAGGGACGCCGCGCCGGAAATTCCGGGCGGCGGCGCGCCGCCAGGGCGGAGAATGGCCGGTGAGCGCACACTATCCGCGCGGTGTCCGGGTGTCCACTGGCGCGGGAAGGAGCGGCGCTCGCTCCGGACGCTGGCGGGATCATGTCCTTCATCTTCTTGCGGCGCTCACGCTGCAACGACTTGCAGACCAGGGGCATGTCCTTGCGGTAGCCGTACTTGTCCCGGTAGCTGTCGGGCGTGTGGTCGTGCGAGGCAAGGTGCTTGCGGGTCAGGATCTTGAAGGTCTTGCCACATTCCAGGCAGGTGATGGACTTTTCCTTCAGCGCCTTTGCGGCGTCGGGCAGCGGCGCTTCGGGAGCGGCCTGTGCCTCCGCGGGCGCGCCTTCGCTGATCTGGCGGACGGCCTGCGCGATCTTCTGCACCATGGAACTGATCTCTTCCTCGGTCATGATGCGGACGCTGGCCTGAGCCTTCACGATGTCGAGGGCCTGCTTGAGATATTCTTCCATTTCGATTCTCCTTTGCGGTGGCGGAGGTGCAACGTCGTCGATGGGGCCACGTCGGCCGGCATCGTCGCACTCCGTATGCGGGAAGCGGTTTCGGATGCTGCATGATCCGCCGTTGATCCGGAAAACATCATGTGCTTCCGCATCCCGCAACGCGCATGGGCACTGCATTACCACCATGCGATATGTAATTCCATTATTTTCTTGCATGCAACGGGATGCACCTGAACCCGTATGGCAGCAGGAGAAAACGCAACGCCGCTCCCCGGCGCGGCGGGAAAGCGGCGAATGGGTTGCGGCGCCCCCGGGATGGGGAATGCGCGCATGCGGTAACTGCGGGCGGAGAAGGCCGGGGGCATGCGACACCGCGCCGGGGCGCCGTTGCGCGCCCCGGCCGGGCGTCATGCCGGGCCGCGCTCCAGGGTGTCCCAGGCGTTGCGCTTGCTCCGCAGGAAGTCGTCGCCTTCGCCGGGGTACACCCGGCGGTCCGCCGGCGGCGTGGGCGCGGTCACCGGGGGCCAGCGGCCGGGCACGGGGTCCGGCCCTTCCTGGGCGGCAGGGACGGGATGGGTGTCGGTCATGCGCGGGGCGGCGCGCACGTCCACGCCGGGCACCGGCGCGGAAAACTCGATGGCCAGGCCGTTGGGGTCGAAGCTGTACAGCGAGTGGATGAACCCGTGGTCCACCAGTTCCGAGCACCAGAACCCGGCGGCCTCCAGCCTGTCCTTGAGTTCCCACAGGTCGTCGTCCGAGGCCACGCCCACGGAGACGTGGTCGAACACCACGGCCCCGCGCACGGGCGCGCCGTGGTCCTTTTCCTCCACCGGGG
Source organism: Desulfovibrio sp. (assembly GCA_022837365.1). GTDB lineage: Bacteria > Desulfobacterota > Desulfovibrionia > Desulfovibrionales > Desulfovibrionaceae > Cupidesulfovibrio. Next base: position 10,347 of record JALHHV010000064.1, read on the forward strand.
TCACGCCGTCCCATTCGAAGAAGGCGATCATGTCCACGGGCGACACCTCGAAGAAGTACTGGCGATAGCCGGGATGGCCCAGACCGGCCACGATGCGCATGCCGAGCAGGTCGCGCCAGAAGCGCACGGTGGTCTCCATGTCGCCGGTGACCATGGCCAGGTGGTTGAAGCCGGTATAGCGGGGCATTGGTGCTCCTGAGGGGGCTTGGGGGCTGGGAGGGGGCGTCAGGGGGTAGCGTCAGGGGGTGTCAGGGGGTGTCAGGGGGCGGGCAGAGCGTCCAGCGCGCGCAGTATGATGTCCAGCGGAGGGCGTTTGTTGGTGTCCGCGACGTGAATGTGCCGGATGACGCCCTGCCTGTCGATGGTGAACAGGGCGCGTTCCGCCGTTCCGTCGCCGCGCAGCACGCCGTAGGACGCGGCAGCCTTGCCGTGCGGCCAGAAGTCGGACAGCACCGGGAACCACACGCCGCCACCCCCGCCATGCGCGCCGTCATGTCCGTCGTCGTG
>JALHHV010000065.1 GCA_022837365.1 Desulfovibrio sp.
CGCAGCGATTCGCGGTACCGGAAATACGCGCGGTACAGCAGCGCGCCGGGAAAGCCGCTGAGGGCGCAGGCAAGCTGGACCAGGAACCAGGGGTCGCGAAGCATGGGGTCTCCTGTGCGGAACGTCCGGAGCGGACGCGGGTCATGACGCCAGCAGGCGGTACAGTTCGTCGTCTTCTCCCACCCGGTCGCGGAGCATGCGCCGCATTTCGTCCACCATGCCGAGGTCGCGGGCGATTTCCGCCAGTTCCTCGCACCCGGTGTCCGCCTGGTCGTAGAAGGCGCGCACGGTCTCCAGCGCCAGCGTGCCGTTGCGCACCTGGTTGCTGAACTCGAAGTCCACGTAACTGTTGGTGTTACCGCACCGGGCAAGGTACGACCACAGCTTCACCAGACGGCATCCCGAGGCGATGTAGGTCTTGGAAAACCGCTTGATGGGCGTCCAGTCCAATCGCTCGCGCACCACCTGCATCATGGTTTCCGGCAGGTAGGGAAAGTGCTGGTAGGGAAAGACCAGTTGCACCCCCGCAGGGGCCAGCGATTCGGGAAAGAGCCTTTCCGGGCACGGCCCGTGCGCCGCCTGCCAGCCCGCCCTGGCCGTTGCCGTGTCCTCGGCCACCACGGCCATGGTGAATTCCATGAACTCCCGTTGTGCGGGCTCCAGTTCCACGGCCTGCCCCATGAGCAGGATCTGGTCCGGATTGTGCCCGGAGAACACCAGCGGAATGCCCATGGCCCGGGCGAACTCCGTGGCCGTGCGGATGAGGAAGCGGCCGCAGAACGTGCAGACCTGCCCGCAGTCCTGCTGGTGGATGCCGGGCTCGCAGAACAGGTAGCGGTAGTAGCGGCGCATCAGCGCGGGGTCCTGCCGGTAGACCACGTAGGGTATTTCCAGCCTGCGGGCGATGGTGGCCGCGTTGTCGAAGGTTTCCGGGTATTCGTAGTTGATGTCGATGATGAACCCCAGCAGGTTCATCCCGTAGACGTCCTTCAGCAGGTGCGCCATGTACGCGCTGTCCTTGCCGCCGCTCAGCATGACCAGTCCTTCATGGGACAGGCGGGGCAGGCGTCCCCGGACCCCGGCCAGCGTGTCCTCGAAAAGGGTTTTCAGGCGAGGCCAGTCGCGTTGGGGCGGGGGGGCCTGTTTCGCGCAGAACTGGCACAACCCCTGGGCATCGATGGTGATGCCGTGAAAGGTATCTTCCTGCAGGTTGCATTTCCTGCATGCCGTGGTCGTGTATCTGAACATGCCGTATGGGTTCTCCTGCCGTTGCCGGGTGGATGGTGGGCCATGGCCGGAACGCGCCGCCCGGCGTCCGGACGTGGATGTGCCCGCGCGGCCGCGGCACGGGGATGGGCATCCCGCCGCGGCCGCGCGGTTGGGTTCCGGCGGCGAGGGCACGTTGCAGCCGGAACCCGGAAGTTCAGGGTGATTCCCCGAGACTGCGTCAGTCGCGGGCCTCGGCCCCGATGGCCAGCCCGTCGATGAACTCGGCCGTCCGGGCGGCCAGTTCCGATGCGTGGGTCTTGATGAGCATGTGCGCCCCGCCCGCGTTGCATTGCAGGCAGGTGACGAAGGCGCGTTCCCATTGCGCCGCCAGGCTCCGGATGGGGGCGTCCTCCTCGTCCTGCCCGGCGACCACCAGCGCGGGCGTGCGCAGTTGCGGCCCGAACGTGAAGTCCAGCATGGCCGAGGTGTCGATCCGCAGCGTCTTCAGGTAGTCGTCCCGCTCGGCGTCGGTCATGTGGGAGAAGTCGTATTTGTAGACCTCGCGCGAGTGGCGCAGGATGTCCTCGTCCGAGCCGGAAAGGATGGCCCGCAGCCCGCCCTGCACCCCCGGCGGGGGGCTGGACACGATGACCACCCCGGCCGGAGGGGTTCCCCGGTCCTCCAGCAGGCGGGCGATTTCGTAGGCCACGTGCCCGCCGAACGAGTAGCCGAGCAGGAACAGCGGCGTTTCACGGGCCAGGTCGGACAGCCGGTCGGCATATACCCGGGCGATTTCGGGTATGGAGCCCAGCGGGCTGCCGCTTCTGCCGTGACCGGGCAGGCTGGCCGCCAGCACGCCGTAGTCCCTGGGCAGGTGCGCGGCGAATTCGCGGTACATGGTGGGGTTGCCGCAGGCGTAGGGCAGGCAGAACAGCCGGGCCAGCGGGAATTGCGGCGCGGTCAGTTCCACCATGTCCGCCTCTTCCCCGCCCGGAGAGGCGCGGCGGCGGATGTGCTCCACGATGGAGGCCACGGTCTGGTACTCGAAGGCTTCGCGCAGGCCGAAATCGATGAAGCCTTCCTTCTTCATGCGCATGATCAGGCGCATGGCCTTCAGCGAATCGCCGCCCACGTCCCAGAAGTTGCTGCTCAGGCCGATGCCGCTCACGCCCAGCACTTCCTCCCAGATGCGGGTCACCTGCTGCTCCAGCGGCGTCGTGGGGCGGTCCGAGGCGTCGTCGATGCGGCCCGCCTGGATGGTCACCTCGGGCAGCCCCTTCCTGTCCAGCTTGCCGCTGGGCGTGCAGGGCATTTCGGGCAGGTGCTCGAAATGCACGGGAATCATGTATTCCGGAAGGTTGCGGGCAAGGTGCGCGCGCAGGTCGGCCACGGGCACGGGACCGGGCGAATCGGTCGGGCCGGTGTAGAAGGCCACCAGCACGAGGCTGCCCGAGGTGTCCTTGCGGGGGGCCACCACGGCTTCGGCCACGCCGTCGTGCCCGCGCAGGGCGAACTCTATCTCGCCCGCCTCGATGCGGTAGCCGCGCAGGTTGATCTGGTGGTCGTTGCGGCCCAGGTATTCGATGTTGCCGTCGTTCAGCATGCGCACCACGTCGCCGGTGCGGTAGATGCGCTCTCCGGGCCGGTACGGGTCGGGCACGAAGGCGGCGGCGTCCTTGTCGGGCTTGTCGTGGTAGCCGTTGGTCACGCCCTCGCCGCCGATGCACAGTTCGCCGGGCACGCCGAGCATGCAGGCCTTGAGATCGGCGTTGAGGATGTAGACCCGCGTGTTGAACACGGGCTTGCCGATGGGCACGGTGTTCAGGTCCACGCGCCCTTCGGCGTTGACGGGTATGGGGAACCAGGTGGAGGCCACCGTGGTTTCCGTGGGGCCGTATTCGTTGATGAAGCGGTGGCCGGGATAGTGGCGCAGCCAGAGGTTGAGGTCCTTGGTGTTGATGACCTCGCCGCCCATCATGATGCGCATGTCGTCGCGCAGGGGAATGGGCTGGTCGCCGAGGTATTCCCGCGCCCCGGCCAGCAGCGAGAAGTGCGAGGGGGTCACGTTCAGGAAGGTGATGTCCCGCTCGCCCAGGAAGTGCAGCAGGCTGTTCACGTCCCTGGTGCGTTCCTCGGACAGGATGTGCAGCGATGCCCCGGCCAGGAAGGGCGTCCAGTTGCTGGTGAGGGTCATGTCGAAGGCGTACGAGGTGAGCAGGGCCAGCCTGTCCTCCGGGGCGATGCCGATTTCCAGGCGCACCCAGTTCAGGAAGTTCACGATGTTGCGGTGGGTGACCATGACCCCCTTGGGGTTGCCCGTGGAGCCGGAGGTGTAGATCATGTAGGCGAGGTCGCGCGGGGTGCACGCGGGCAGGGTGGCGGTGCGCGGGGCGTACGCCGCCTCCGGAAGCACGACCTTGCCGCGCAGGGCGGCGGGCACGTCGGCCTCGGCGGCGCCCTCGTCCAGCAGCACGATGGCGCCCACGCCGCCCAGGTGCGCTTCCAGCCCGGCGAGATGGCGCGACTGGGTCAGCAGTACCCTGGCCCGTGAATCGGCCAGCACGTAGGCCACCCGGTCGGCCGGGTAGTCGATGTCGATGGGCAGGTAGGCCGCGCCCGCCTTCATGACGCCCAACTGGGCCACGGGCACCTCGATGCTCCGGTGCATGAACAGCGCCACGAAGTCGCCGCTGCCCACGCCCAGCGAGGCCAGCAGCCCGGCCACGCGGGCGGCCCGGTCGTCGAATTCCGCATAGGTCAGGCTGGCGTCCTCGAAGGTCAGGGCCAGCGCGTCGGGGGTGCGGGCAACGGTGTCCGCGATCAGCCCGTGCAGCGTGTCGTCGGGGATGGGGGCCTCGGTGCGATTCACCTCGTCGAGCAGCGCGCGGTATTTCTCGGGGATGACGTTTTCGCCGGTGAAGGGCGCGTCCGCCCGGCCGCCGAGGTGGGCGTCGGCCAGTTGCCGGAGCAGGGTGCGGTACTGGGTGGAGAGTATTTCGACGAAGTCGCGGTCGAACAGGTCGCGCACGTAGTTCCAGTTGAAGTAGTAGGCGTCCTCCTCGTCCTGCCGCGCGCGGTAGTCGTAGATGACGAGGTCGATGAAGGTGCCCGGCGCGCCGGTGCGGAATTCCGGGGTGCTCAGGCGCACGGTCTTCATGCCGCTGACCTCGCCCGAGTACATCCCGATGGAATTGCTGAAGATGATCGAACTCATGGACGTGGCCCGCAGCCCTTCGCGCTCGAAGATCCTGCGCGAAAGCTCGATGGACGACACGGGCACCTCCAGCAGCTTGCGCGTGAACGCTTCCGCCTTCCTGGCGATGTCGATGACCGGCTCCTCGAAGTGGGTCTGCAACCGCACCGGAAAGATGTCGATGAAGCTGCCCACGGTCTTGCGGGCCCCGGCGAAGTACTGTTCGCGGTTGAACACCGGCATGTTGATGATCAGGTCGTCCTGGTGGCACCAGATGTTCATCAGCTTGAAGTAGGCGGCCAGCAGCACGGAATTGAGCGAGACCTGGTGCTCGATGGCCACCTGGTTCAGCGCATTGATGATTTCCGGCTCGATGGTCTGGTACAGGGTGTCGAAGCGCACCGTTTCGAGCATGGCGGGGTTGCGCCGCGAGGGCAGCATGGCCTTGGGGGGCAGGTTGCGGAAGATGTCCAGCTGGAATTCCAGCGCGTCGCGGTATTCACGGGTGCGCTGGCGCAGGCGTTCCACCAGCACGTAGTCGCCGAAGGTCATGGGCACCTCGGGCAGTTCCCACGGTTCGCCCAGGCGCATCCTGTCGTAGGTGTTGAAGAGTTCTTCGAAGATCTGCATGTAGCTGTAGCCGTCCACCAGCAGGTGGTCGATGTTCATCATGAACATGTGGCGGTTGCGGCCCAGCCGGGTCACCTCGCAGAAGAACAGGGGCCACGCGCCAAGGTCGAAGCGGTGGTCGTTGTGCTCCAGCCCGCGCTGGGTCACGTAGGCGCGCTGCCGCTCCTCCGTCATGTCCGAGATGTCCACGTAGGCGGTGCGCAGGCGCGGCACCGTGTCCAGCACCTTCATGCGGGGGCGTTCGCGCTCCTCGTCGATGACCGTGCGCAGCACCGGATGCCGGGACACCACGTAGTTGAGGGCGCCGTCGAAGGTGGCGCGGTCGAATTCCCCCGTCATCTCGGCTTGCAGGAAGATGTAGCAGCTGAGCCCGCTGGGCTCGTTGCGCACGAACCCCTTGCGGTGGAAGTACAGGGTTTCCTGAAAGTGCATCAGCGGCAGGAAGCGCTCGCCGTCGCTTCCGGACTCGTCGGCCTGGGGCTCGAAGACGCGCGGCCACAGGTGGTCGGCCATCTGCCGGATGGTGGTGAACTTCAGGAATTCTTCGGAGACGTGCACTTCCTCGAAGCAGTGCTTCACGTCCTCGATGATGCCCAGCATGTCGGAGACGTTGGTTATCCGCGTCAGCAGGCTTTCCGTGGCGCCGACGGTATCCGTCCGCACGCCCAGCCGTCCGGCGACGATCTTCTGCAGGATGGCCTCGATCTCGTTCCGGGGCGGCTCCACGCTGAAGTCGCGGTTGCGGAAGTAGGCGGTCTGGGTGGCCACGGTGGGGAACAGGTAGCAGAAGTTGCTTTCCATCTTGGCCTGGTAGGTGTCCTCCAGGCGGGCCTGGATGCGCATGGCCCGGATGGAGTCGCCCCCCATCTTGAACAGGCTGCGGTGCGGGTCGATCCGGCCGGGTTCCATCCCCAGCACCGCCGACCACGCCTCGCGCACCACGGCGTCGTGGTCCAGGTCCGATGGGTTGGCGGGCCGGGTCAGTTCGGCCAGGGCCGCGTCGATCCGTGCGGTCCGTTCCGCGTACCCGCCGGAGACGAAGTCGTCGGCGAGCACCCGGCGCATGATCTTGCCGCTGGAGGTTCGCGGAATCTCGCCCTGCGTCACGGGCACGAAATGGTCGATGGTGAACCCGGCAAGGTCGCCGATGCGCTCGTTCATGGCCAGCAGGGCGGGGGCCAGGGCGCGCTCGTCGGCCTTTTTGTCGGCGGGCACGAAGAACATGACCACCTTTTCGCGCGCCTGCGCCGGGTCGTACGCGCCGCAGGCCACCACCAGCCGGAAGGTGTCGCCCGCGCCCTCAAGGGCCATCATCTCGATATCCGTCGGGTAGTAGTTCTGCCCGCGCACGATGATGATTTCCTTTTCGCGGCCCACGATGCACAACTGGCCGGTGGCGCTCATGAACCCCGCGTCGCCGGACGAGAACCAGCCGTTCCGGAAGGCTTCCCGGTTGGCGTCCGGGCCAGCTTTGGGGGCCTCGTGATACCCGGCGATGACGTTTTCGCCCCTGATTTCCACGGTGCCCACCCTGTCGGGGGGCAGTTCGCGCCCTTCGGCGTCCACCACGCGCACCTCGCAGAAGTCCACCGGCGTGCCCACGGAGACGAATTCCGCCGTGGTGTCGGTCTTTTCGCTGGCGTAGCGGACGACGCCCTCGTTCACCAGGCACCGCCGGTCGACAAGGTACGCCTCGACGGGCAGCCCGTTGGGATGGCAGGTGGCGACCAGGGTGGTTTCCGTCAGCCCGTAGCCGGGCATGATGATGTTGCGGGCAAGCCCCATGGGCGCGAGTTGCCGTTCCAGCCTGCGGCAGGCGGCGGCGGAGATCATCTCGGCCCCCACGGTCAGCACGCGCAGGCACGAAAGGTCCACCTCCGGCAGCCGCGCCCCCCGCAGCCCCATGTACGACAGCAGGTGTTCGACGCCGGTGTTGGTGGTGGAGGTGACCGTGGCCCGGTGCTCGTGGATCTTCTGCATCCACAGGAACGGGCGCTGGGCGAACTGGAACGGGCTCATCTTCACCTGGTCGATGCCCGCGTACAGGGGCATGAGGTGGCAGCCGAACAGTCCGAAGTCATGGAAGTAGGGCAGCCAGGTGACCATGCGGTCGTCCTCGTCCACGCCTTCCAGATTGCGCAGGGCCACGATGTTGGCCAACAGGTTGCGGTGGGTGAGCCGCGCCCCTTTCGGCGCGCCCATGCTGCCGGAGGAAAATTGCAGGACGGCGATGTCGCCGGGCGCCGGAACGTGAAACTCGGCGTCGGACTGGCCGGTGATGGCCGCCTCGGCCAGCAGGTCNNNTCGGGCTTGGGGGTGCGCACGTTGGCAAGCGGTACGGGCGTCACCCCGGCGAACAGGCATCCCCAGAACAGTTCCAGGAATTGCCGCGAGGATTCGACGGCGATGATCAGGTGGCTGCGGGTGCGCAGTCCCCTGCGGTACAGGGCCTGCGCGGTGCGCCTGCCTGCAAGCAGCAGGTCGGCGTAGCTCTGGAATTCCTCTTCGCTGCCGGCGGGGTCCACGTGGCGCACGCCGCGCGCGGGGAAGCGCGCGGCCGTCCGCTCCAGGACATCGACCAGGGTGCCTGCCAGAAGATCGCTGGAACTGGTATTGAGGCTATACATGGTGTCCTTCCGTGTCGTCGGTTTTGCCTGTTCTGCGCATGGCTTGCCGCAGGGGCGGCACGGGCGTGTCCCCGAGCCGCCAGTGCCGGGAAATCCCTGGCGGTTGGGTTCGTGGGGAACTGTCGGGATGTTGAGATTCGTTATCAATCGCTGCGGCAAAAAAAAGGGCCTGTCGCCACATGTGGGGAATCCTACGTGCGGAAGGGGGCAGCCTCTACCATTTGGGGAATAATTTTTTATATGCGCGGTCTGTTTCGTGATGCGCAACAAGAATTGGGGGATGTCTGAATGTCCATGGATACTCTATCATTTTCATAAAAGATGGGCGTATGGGATGGATGGGGTGCATCAATGGGGAAGCTGCCGGAAGAATTGACAGCAATGCAGTGTCATACAGTATGGAATATTCGAAATAACTACATGATCATCCGGAGATATGCGGCCGCAAAGGGTTTCAGCGTGGGTTTTGATATTCCGTTGCCTTTGGCGCCGGAGCGGGGGAATTGCCTTGCACGATGGAGGGTGGAAATTTTTCCGGTTGACTAAGAACGAACGTTCGTTCTATTTTTTCACCGCTGAACGGGGAACTCCCTCGCAGCATGCCGCAATTGTTCGAAAATAAAGAAAACGGGTGGGCAGAGTGGTACGGACCCCCAAGGTGCGCAAGAACGACACGCGGGCAGACGCACGCCGCAGGCAACTGCTGGACGCCGCCGAGGCATGCTTCGCCGATCATGGGTTCCACGCGGCGGGCATGGCGCGGATATCGGACCAGGCCGGCATGAGCATCGGGAACATCTACGGATACTTCGAGAACAAGGATGCCATCATCTGCGCCATCGTGGACGCCCAGGTCTCCGCCATGCAGGCGGGCCTGGAACGCCTGCTCGAAAGCACCGGCGACATCTCGGAGGCGTTCAAGCAGCAGGCGGCCGTGCAGATACGGAACTGTACCTTGGAGAACAGGTCCGCGCTCATGTTCGACATCATGGCCGAAATGGGCAGGAACCCGGTCATCGCCACGGCCATGCAGGCGCATGACGAGAAGGTGCGGCGGCAGTTGCTG
>JALHHV010000521.1:0-1123 GCA_022837365.1 Desulfovibrio sp.
GCATTGCGTTTTCCTGGTGGGCCGTGGTCCCGGCCATGCAGGGGAAGGCGGTCGGAATCAGCGGCAGGGCAGCCGCGAGCACGACGGCCGACAGGGCGCGGCGGAACGGGGAAGAGAGGAAAGACCGGCGGAGCGTGGCGAGCGGGCAGGGAGCGTGCATGAAGGCCTCCGGAGGAATTTCACGGGACATGGCATATCGGTCCTCTGCGGCGCAAGGGGTTGCCGCACCTCGGGACGGTGGGGTAGGTGTGTGCCAGTCCCCATTGTCTGGCCGATGTGTTCCCGCAACGGCGTACCCGTTTTCCGCAGGAGTTCCGCATGCAGCTTGGCCGCATGGCGCGCAGCGCCCTTCGCCCCATGATCGTCGGCACCGACATCGAGGCCTTTCGCCGGCACTGCGGGGGCAGTCTTGGCGGGCTGTTCCACTGCATGCGCTACCCGGGGCCGCGCCTGCTGTGGGACGGCGGTACGGGCGAGTTCGTGGACGAGGCGGGCGCGGTGGTGGAGGGTCTGGACGCCCTGGCCGGGGAACTGGCCGTGCTGCGCGACGCCGTGGGCGGTGCGCTGGCGGGGGGCGCATCCGCCGCCGTTCCCGTATCCATGGACGGCACCCTGCTGCGCGGGCAGGACGGTTCCGCCCACTACCGCATCTACGACCTTATCCACCCGGACCTGCCGGTATGGCGGCAGGTGAACCTGCTGGCCGACCTGTTCTGCCAACTGGAACACCGGGTGCCCCACGTGCGCCCGGTGCCCCACGAGCATACCCCGGCCATGAAGACGGACACCCGCGTGGCCCGCTGGCTGGCCACCTGGAAGCGCCCCGGCTGCGGCGGCGTGCTGCTGAAACGCCCCGAACTGGTCTACGCCCCCGGCCGGGAGACGCCAGACGTTTGCAGCGTCGTCACGCGTTGATCGCTTGCAGCGTCGTCATGAGGTAATCGCCTGCAACGTCGTCACGCGCTGACCGGGTGCAGCCTCGCGGTTCGCTGGCGCCCGTGGCGCGCCGCCCCTTTCCGGCCGGAAAAATTGTCATGACACACAGTCATCGTGTCAGAGGGATTGCTTTTCTTCGGCTTTTTCCGCAAAATGTCGTTAGCGGCCCGCATCAGACGCGGCCCGC
>JALHHV010000521.1:1168-1610 GCA_022837365.1 Desulfovibrio sp.
CGTGTCGCACCATGCGAAGAGGCGAGGAAAAGGTATCGGGGAAACAGTCTAGCGAGGGATCCGCGGGTTCCCGGGAGGTTTCGACATGAAACACGTTGTAAAGGCGCTGACGCTCGCACTTGCCGCTTCGCTGCTCATGGCCGCCACGGCCTTTGCGGCGCCGGTGAAGATCGGCCTGATGTGCCCCCTGACCGGCAAATGGGCCAGCGAAGGGCAGGACATGCGCAACATCGTCACCCTGCTCGCCGATGAGCTGAACAAGGCTGGCGGCGTCAACGGCAACAAGGTCGAACTGGTCGTCGAAGACGACGGCGGCGACCCGCGCACCGCGGCCCTGGCCGCGCAGAAGCTGACCACCTCGGGCGTCGTCGCCGCCATCGGCACCTACGGCTCGGCGGTCACCGAAGCCTCCCAGAGCATCTACGACGAAGCGGGCGTGGTG
>JALHHV010000066.1 GCA_022837365.1 Desulfovibrio sp.
TGCCGGTTTCGCGGTTCCGGCAGGGTGATACCTGTGGGATGGATACGGAACCATCCCAACCGGGTGTCCCACGGCGGGCGCCCACCAAAGGATATCGCATGAACCGCAGGGAATTCACGCTGTCGTGCCTTGGAGCACTGGCCGTTGCGGGCGCGTCGGGCGCGGGGCTGCTGCCGGACAGTGCCGCCGCGCGGCAAGCGCAACCGCAGCCCGCGCCCGCACGCACGGGCGAAACGCCGCACATCGCCTTTCTGCTGTTCGACGGCATGACCGCGCTGGACATGATAGGCCCGGCCACCGTGCTGGCCAATTCGGGCTTCACGGTGGACTACGTGTGGCGCAACACCGGTCCGGTGTACGCGGAAACCACGTCGGACAAGCGGCTGGGGCTGCTGCCCACGGCAACCTTCGGCGATGTGGGCGCGGCGGACATCCTGTGCGTGCCGGGCACCAGCAACCCGTACGCGCAGATCGTGCAGCCGGACATCATCGAATGGGTGGCCCACGTGGGGCAGCGCGCGACATGGGTCACCAGCGTCTGCACCGGGTCGTTCCTGCTGGGGGCGGCGGGGCTGCTGAAAGGCTACCGCGCCACGGCCCACTGGACCATGCTGGACGAGCTTGCCTACTTCGGGGCCACGCCCGTGCGCGAACGGGTGGTGCGCGACCGCAACCGGGTCATCGGGGCGGGCGTCAGTTCGGGCATCGACTTCGGGCTGGTGCTGCTTGCGCTCATCCACGGCGAGCAGACGGCCCGGATGTGGCAGCTGATCATGGAATACGATCCGCACCCTCCGTTCGACAGCGGGTCACCGCACACGGCGGACCCGAAGCTGGTGGAGGCGGTGCGGTCCAACAGCAGCGGCAACAGGGTGCCTTACGCCCGCAAGAGCCTTGAGGACGCGGCAAAGCGCCTTGGCGTGACGGTGGCGGGATAGCCGGGCAGGGACGGACAACGTGAAGCCCCCCGGAAGGACATGCGAGTCCTTCCGGGGGGCGCGTATTTGGCGATACGGCTATCTTATCTCTCCGCCACCGGGCGTTGCGGGGCGCGCTGGCGCTGTTCGGCGTAGCGCGGGTCGTCCTGGCCCACCAGCGAGAGCGCATGGGTGGTGCAGCCGGTGACGCAGGCGGGCTTCAGCCCGGCGTCGATGCGGTCCATGCACAGGTCGCACTTCACGGCCTTGTCGCCGTCCTCGTTCCATTGGGGGATGTGCCAGGGGCAGTGCAGTCGTCGGCCTCCACGTACACGATGCCGTCGGCCTCGCGCTTGGTCATGGCCCCGGTGGGACACACGTCCACGCATTCCGGCTCCTCGCAATGGAAGCAGGGCATGTACAGGGTGCGGTAGGCGGGAGCGCCTCCGGGACCGGCCACGGGGCCTTCGGTGAAGTGCACGCCCAGCTTGATGCCCACGGGCATGGCGTTCTTGACCTTGCAATGGATCTCGCACGCCTTGCAGCTGATGCAGCGGCGCTCGTCGGTGACGATGCAGTAGGTGCTCATGTGCTGTCCCCTATGCCCTGGCCGTGGCCTTGCGCACGGCCACGAAGTGTTCCTGCATGGATATGCCGCCCCCGGCCCGGTCGTAGCGTTCCAGCCCGCCGGGCATCAGGTCCTGGTCGGCCACGCCCTTGCCCCGCGCCCGCGATTCCACCGGCAGCCGGTGGCCGAACCCATGCACCATGAACAGCGCCTCGGGGTGGACGAAGTCGGTGACGAAGGCGCGCAGCCGCCCGGCGGCGGCGCCCCGTGCGTCCAGCACTTCCAGCAGGTCGCCGTCGGCGATGCCCAGCTCGGCGGCCCGGCCGGTGTTGATCCAGGCCACGTTGGTGGGCATCTGCTCGGCCAGCAGGGGGTTGTTGACGGTGTGGCCCTGGGTGTGCAGGGCCGTGCGCCCGAAGGCGATGCGGAACATGCCCTGCGGCGGCGCGGGCGGCGCGGCGTAGGCGCGCAGGCTGGGTTCCCCGGCCTTGGTCCACTTGGGGCTGATCATTTCCAGCCTGCCGGACGAGGTGGGGAACTTCAGTTCGGCGTCCTCGCGGTACTTCGGCGCGTCGCACAGTTCCACGAAGCCCTTGGCGTCGAAGTCGGCCATGGTCACGCCCGTGGGCTGCAACTGGTATTCCCAGATGTCCTCGATGCGCTCGAAGGCCAGCTTGTCCATGCCCAGGCGCTTGGCCAGCCCGCACAGGATTTCCCAGTCGGCCCTGGTGTCCAGCGTGGGCTGCATGGCCCGCTTGCGCACGAAGAACTGCGGCTTCAGCCCGCCCTTGGAGGCGATGATGCTCTCGCGCGAAAGGTAGGTGGACAGGGGCAGCACCACGTCGGAATGCCACGCCGTGTCCGACCACGAGAAGGTCACGCTGACCAGCAGGTCCAGCCCTTCCCACTTGCGCTTCATGGCGTCGGCGTCGGGCATGGCCATCAGCGGGTCGTGCCGGTAGCAGATGTACGCCTTGACCGGGTACGGGTCGCCGGTGACGATGGCGTCGTAGGCCAGGTTGATCAGGCCGGGGCCGCCGTCGAACTGGGTGTGCCGCCAGCCCACGCCGTCGGCGCGCTTCTCTTCGGGGGCGGGGTACAGGTCCACCAGCTTCTTCAGGCCCTTGCGGCCCACGTCGCCGGGCTTGTTGGCGACGGGCAGGCCGCCCTTGGCCCCGATGGAGCCGAGCAGGGCGTTGATGATGTACGCGGTGCGACAGACGTGGAACGAATCGTCATAGCGGGCCACCATCCAGCCGGGGTGCCAGATGACGTGGGGCGCGGCCTCGGCCAGTTGGCGGGCCAGCGCGGTGATGGCGGCGGCGGGCACGCCGGTCTCGCCTTCGGCCCACTGCGGGGTGCACGCGGCCACGTGCTCGGCCAGCGTGTCGAAGTCCTGCACGTGCGCTTCCACATAGGGCTTGTTGTACAACCCCTCGTTGATCAGCACGTGGATCACGGCCAGGTTGAAGGCCAGGTCGCTGCCGGGGCGCACCATGTAGAAATTGTCGGCCTTGCCCGCGGTGTAGGTGGCGCGGATATCCACCACGCTGAGCTTGCAGCCCTTTTCCATGCCGTCGAGCACGGCGTTGGCCTCGGCCACGTTGATGGCTTCAAGGATATTGCGGGTTTGCAGCACCAGATGCTTGCAGTTGCGGTAGTCGTAGACCACTTCCTTGCGGCCGATGCCCATCACCGACTTGGCGGCGTGCTGCACGTTGCGCGCGCAGGCGCTGTCGTGGTTGCAGTAGTTGGGCGACCCGATGCCGCGCATGAACGCCTGGTGCAGGTCCACGAAGGGGCCGCCCCGGTCGGAGAACAGCACGCTGCGCCCGCCGTGGGCGGCGGTGATGTCCTTCAGCCGTGCGGCCACATGGTCCAGCGCCTCGTCCCACGAGGCTTCGCGCCATTTGCCCTCGCCGCGTTCACCCACGCGGATCAGGGGGCGCTGCGGACGCTCCGTGTCCATTTCCAGCGCGATGCCCGCCGCGCCCCTGGGACACAGCGCACCCTTCAGGGGCGACTTGGGGTTGCCCTCGATGCGGACGGCCTTGCCGTCCTCCACTTCCACCACGATGGGACAGCGCACGCTGCACATGCCGCACACGCTGTACACCTGTTGCCTGCCTGCCATGGCTGCCTCCGGTGTTTGCCTGCCGTTGGATATGTCGTTGAGCATGACCCGCCTACCAGCGCCCGTCCGCACCGCGCAAGCAAAGCCGTGCATGTGTCGTTTGTAACAGGGACACGCATTCCGTTACACGCGTGACCCGGAAAAATCGAGAGTGTTTCGTGAAAACAATCACGATTTCCATCTATGGCGTGCTTATTGTGCTTTTTCTAGCACATGTGGCGTTTCGACCCAATCGGCATCGCCAGGTGGCCCATTCTGTCCCCCGGCCCGCCAGCCCGCGCCCCGCCTTGCCTTGCGGGACCCCACAGACACGAAAAGAGGATGTACCGTGCCCGGCGGACGGGCATGGCCGCGCCTGTCCGGGCCAGTTGTCGCCAGCCGTGCAGGCGGGGAATCATGCAGTATAACGGAATATAAGGAAAAGAGACTTTGGCCCCGTCCTTGCTGAATGGGGGCAGGAGTGTTCGCGGAGATTACGGGCTCCGCAATGACGTCGCTAACCCCAACTCAGCGAGGTAGGCAGACATGGCAGTGCAGGAACAGGTCTACGGGTTCTTCATTCCCAGCGTTACCCTGATCGGCATCGGCGCATCCAGGGCCATTCCCGAAAAGATCAAGGCGCTCGGCGGGTCCAAGCCGCTCATCGTCACCGACATGGGCATAGTCAAGGCGGGCATCCTGAAGCAGATCACCGATCTGCTGGACGCCGCCAAGATGGCCTACTTTGTGTACGACGAGACCATCCCCAACCCCACCGATGACAACGTCCACAAGGGCGTGGAAGTCTACAAAAAGAACAAGTGCGACAGCCTGATCACCCTGGGCGGCGGCAGCTCGCACGACTGCGGCAAGGGCATCGGCCTCGTCATCGCCAACGGCGGCAAGATTCATGACTTCGAGGGCGTGGACAAGTCCACCAAGCCCATGCCGCCCTACGTGGCCGTGAACACCACGGCGGGCACGGCCTCGGAAATGACCCGCTTCTGCATCATCACCGACACCAGCCGCAAGGTGAAGATGGCCATCGTGGACTGGCGCGTGACCCCCAACATCGCCCTGGACGACCCGCTGCTGATGATGGGCATGCCCCCGGCGCTGACCGCCGCCACCGGCATGGACGCCCTGACCCACGCCGTGGAAGCCTACGTTTCCACCATCGCCACCCCCATGACCGACGCCTGCGCCGAACAGGCCATCACGCTCATCGCCACCTTCCTGCGCCGCGCCGTGGCCAACGGGCGCGACATCGAGGCCCGCGAGCGCATGTGCTTCGCCCAGTACCTGGCGGGCATGGCCTTCAACAACGCCAGCCTGGGCCACGTGCACGCCATGGCCCACCAGCTTGGCGGCTTCTACGACCTGCCGCACGGCGAATGCAACGCCATCCTGCTGCCGCACGTCTCGCAGTTCAACCTCATCGCCAAGCTGGACCGCTTTGCCCGCATCGCCGAACTGATGGGCGAGAACATCAGCGGCCTTTCGGTGCGCGACGCGGCGGAAAAGGCCATCTGCGCCATCAAGCGCCTGTCGGCCGACGTGGGCATCCCCGCCGGTCTGGTGGCCCTCGGCAAGCGCTACGGCAAGGACGTGAAGCCCAAGGACATCGCCATCATGACCAAGAACGCCCAGAAGGACGCCTGCGGCCTGACCAATCCGCGCTGTCCCACCGATGCCGATGTCGCGGCCATTTACGAAGCGGCCATGTAAGGGGTACAGACAAAGCCGGGCGTGGTCCTTTTCAGGGTGACGGCGGGCAACCCCACCTGCAGACCGGCCCGCGCGGAGATGCACCAACATCCTCGCGCGGGCGCGTGAAGGGCCCCCAAAGATGGTCCCTCCCTTCCCGGAGCGGACCGGATAGGCCCCGACCGGTTTTGGCAATGTCCCCACTTGCGCTTTCGGCCGCCGCGGGAAGGCGGGCTCCTTCCCTTCCCGCGGCGGCATCCGCGAGCGCGCAACCGCAACGTGCCGGGAAACGACATGGACGTGACCAACCTTGAATCTGTCCGCGACGAAGACTTCATCCATGCGGTCATGGAGGAGAGCGGGCAGGATCTTACGCACTGTTACCAGTGCGGCAACTGTACGGCGGGGTGTCCGTGCGGGTTCGCCTACGACATCCAGGTCAGCCAGATCATGCGCAACCTGCAGGCGGGCCGGAAGGACAAGATACTGAACAGCCGGTCCATCTGGCTGTGCCTGTCCTGCTCCAGTTGCACCACCCGCTGCCCCAACAACATCGACGTGGCGCGGGTGATGGACGTGCTGCGCCACATCGCCCGGCGAGAGGGCCGGGTGGCCGAGAAGGGCGTGACCACCTTCTGGGACGCCTTTCTGGCGTCGGTGCGCAAGCACGGCCGGGTCTACGAACTGGGCGTGGTGGCCAACTACGTGGCCCGCACCGGCAGGGTGTGGACGGACATCGACCTCTTGCCGCGCATAGCGCCCAAGGGCAAACTTTCCCCCATGCCGCACGGCATCCGGGGCCGGGACGAAATCGCCCGCATCTTCCAGCGCTACGAGGAGGAAAGGACGCGATGAATCTCGCCTACTACCCCGGCTGTTCGGGGCTCGGCACCTCGCGCGAGTACGAACGCTCCACCCGGGCCGCCTGCGCGGCGCTGGGCGTGAAGCTGACGGACATTCCGGACTGGAGCTGTTGCGGCTCCACCCCGGCCCACGCGCTGGAACACGCGCTGTCGGGCGCGCTTTCGGCCCGCAACCTGGTGGGCGCGGCCCGCGCGGGCTGCGACACCGTGGCCACCCCCTGTCCGAGCTGCCTTTCCAACCTCAAGACCGCCCGCCACCGCATGGCCGACACGGCGTTCCGCGCCAGGGTCGGCCGCCTGCTGGACCAGCCCGCCGATGAACTGGCCGCGTTGCCCGACGTCCAGTCGGTGCTGGAAACGCTGGTGACCCGCGTGGGGCTGGACGCCATCCGCGCCAGGGTGCGCCAGCCTCTGGCCGGGCTGCGGGTGGCTCCCTATTACGGCTGCATCATGACCCGCCCGGCGGATGTCATGCGCTTCGACGATCCGGAAAATCCCACCTCCATGGACGACCTGCTCACGGCGCTGGGCGCCGAGGTGGTTCCCTTCCCCTACAAGGTGGAATGCTGCGGGGCCTCGTATGGCGTCACGCGGCGGGACATCGTGGCCCGGCTTTCCGGGCGGCTGCTGGGCGCGGCGCGCGACGCCGGGGCCCACGCGGTGGTGGTGGCCTGTCCGCTGTGCCAGATGAACCTGGACCTGCGCCAGTCGCAGGTGGAATGGCCCGGCGGCAAGGCCGTGGACATGCCGGTGTTCTACTTCACCCAGTTGCTGGGGCGCGCCCTGGGCGTGCCGGACGCGGAACTGGGGCTGGAACAGCTGTGCGTTGACCCGGCCATCGCCTTCCGCCGCGCGGCGCAGGTTGTCGCGGCACGGCAGGCCGAAGAGGCCGCGCAGGCCGCCAAGGCCGCCGCCCAGGCCGCCAAGGCGGCGCAGGCCAAGCAGGCCGCCGCAGCGAATGAAGGGGGCAGGGCATGAGAATAGGTGTTTTCGTCTGCCACTGCGGCAGCAACATCGGCGGCACCGTGGACGTGCCCAGCGTGGCGGAAACGGCCCGCGCCTATCCCGACGTGGTCTTTTCCTCCGACACCATGTACGCGTGCTCCGAGCCGGGGCAGGCGGCCATCGTGGACGCCATCAGGGAACATGCGCTGGACGGCGTGGTGGTTGCCTCGTGCACCCCGCGCATGCACGAGCCCACCTTCCGCCGCACGGTGGAGCGGGCCGGGCTGAACCGCTACATGTTCGAAATGGCCAACATCCGTGAACATGTTTCATGGATCGGCAAGGACCGCGAGGCCAACAGCAACAAGGCGGCGGAACTGGTCCGCATGGCCGTGGAAAAGCTGCGCCTGAACGCGCCGCTGTACCCCAAGTCGTTCGACGTGACCAAGCGCGTGCTGGTCATCGGCGGCGGGGTGGCGGGCATCCAGGCCGCGCTGGACTGCGCCGACGGCGGCATCGAAGTGGTGCTGGTGGAGCGCGAATCGACCATCGGCGGCAAGATGGCCAAGCTGGACAAGACCTTCCCCACCGTGGACTGTTCCAGCTGCATCCTGGGTCCCAAGATGGTGGACGTGTCCCAGCACCCCAACATCCGCCTGTACGCCCATGCCGAGGTCGAGAAGATCGGCGGCTACGTGGGCAACTTCAAGGTGGACGTGCGGCGCAGGGCCACCTACGTGGACTGGGAACTATGCACCGGCTGCGGTCTGTGCATGGAAAAGTGCCCCAGCAAGAAGTCGCCCGACGCGTTCAACGAGCACGTGGGCGTCACCACCTCCATCAACATCCCGTTCCCGCAGGCCATCCCCAAGAAGGCCATCATCGACCCGACCTCGTGCCGCCAGTTCGTCAAGGGCAAGTGCGGCGTGTGCGCCAAGGTGTGCCCCACCGGGGCCATCCGCTACGACATGGAAGACGAGGTGGTCACCGAGGAAGTGGGGGCCATCATCGCGGCCACGGGCTACGACCTGTTCGACTACACCCGCTACACGGAATACGGCGGTGGGCGCTACCCGGACGTGATCACCTCGCTCCAGTACGAACGGCTGCTGTCGGCGTCCGGCCCCACGGGCGGGCACGTCAAGCGCCCGTCCGACGGCAAGGAGCCCAAGACGGTGGTGTTCATCCAGTGCGTGGGCTCGCGCGACCGTTCCGTGGACCGGCCGTATTGCAGCGGCTTCTGCTGCATGTACACCGCCAAGCAACGTGCGCGGCCGGGTGTCCATGATCGTTCCGCAGGGCGACACCTATCTGGTGCGTGGGGTGGACACCCTGCTCGGCGAACAGGTGGAGGTGGCCGCAGACCTGGTGGTGCTGGCCGTGGGGGCGGAATCCTCGCGCGGGGCGCCGCAACTGGCCGAAAAACTGCGCATTTCCTACGACAACTACGGCTTCTTCATGGAAAGCCACTGCAAGCTGCGTCCGGTGGAAACCAATACCGCGGGGGTCTACCTTGCCGGTGCGTGCCAGGGTCCCAAGGACATCCCGTCCTCGGTGGGGCAGGGCAGCGCGGCGGCGGCCAAGGTGCTGGGCCTCTTCTCGCGCGGCAGGCTGGAAAGCGACCCGCAGATCTCGCAGGTGGACGTGCGCCGCTGCGTGGGCTGCGGCAAGTGCATCACCACCTGCCCCTACGGGGCCATCGAATGGATGGAACTGCGCGGCGAGATGAAGGCCCGCGTCATTGAAACGGTGTGCCAGGGCTGCGGCATCTGCACGGTCACCTGCCCGCAGGGGGCCATCCAGTTGCAGCACTTCACCGACAATCAGATCCTCGCGGAGGTCAACGCACTATGCCTGTCCTGAAGGGGAAGGAACTCCGCGTCGTAGGGTTCCTGTGCAACTGGTGCTCGTACGGCGGTGCCGACACCGCCGGGGTCGGGCGTTTCTCGCAGCCCACGGACCTGCGCATCATCCGCGTGCCCTGTTCGGGACGCGTGGACCCCATGTTCGTGGTGAAAGCGCTGCTCAGCGGCGCGGACGGGGTGCTGGTCTCCGGCTGCCACCCGCGCGACTGTCACTACAGCCAGGGCAACTTCTACGCCCGGCGACGGCTTGAAACCCTGAAGGAATTCCTGCCCGCCCTGGGCATCGACCCGGACCGCTTCCAGTACACCTGGGTTTCGGCGTCGGAAGGGCAGCGCTGGAAGACCGTCGTATCGTCCTTCGTCGAGAAGGTGCACCAGTTGGGGCACGCCCCGCGCATCGAGGAAGCCGCCCCCTACCTGCCGCTGGCGGAAAAGGGCGACACCCCCCGCGCGCCGCTACGTCCGCTGGCGTATCCTGCGGCGGGCACGCTGGCCGCCTCGCTGGAGCAGTTGCGCGAGAAGATCCGCGCGGCCCTGCCGGAACTGGACTGCGTCATCGGCTGGCAGCAGGGCTTCGACGCGCTGCACGCCACGCCGCTGTTCATGCGCAAGCCCGAGGACGTGGACA
>JALHHV010000522.1:0-408 GCA_022837365.1 Desulfovibrio sp.
TTCCATCCGCGACTACCGCGACGCCCACGGTGACGCCGGGGCCTTCCAGAACCGCTTCCGGGTGTACGGCCGGGGCGGCCAGCCGTGCGTGGCCTGCGGCCGCGCGCTGGCCACGGGCAAGGTGGCCGGGCGCACCACGGTGTACTGCGAGGGTTGCCAGAAGCCGGTATGACAGGGGGATGACCCGCCGCGCTATTGTCCGCCGTCCGCGTCGTCGCCATCCCCGTCACGGGCGGTGGTGACGGTGGCGGGGCCGGGCCATGCGGTCGCCCCCGCCGTGCCGTCGGCCTTGTCCGTGCCGTTCGTCACGGCCGCGTCCCACCGGGCCAGCACCTGGCCCGATTCCGCCGTCACCAGCAGGGGGATGCCCCGCTGCGCCAGCGCGGCGCGGGTGTCCGCCACGGGAAA
>JALHHV010000522.1:442-1788 GCA_022837365.1 Desulfovibrio sp.
GCATCGTTGTCGTCCCGCGCCGTCAGCCGCAGCACCAGCGAGGCGTCGTTGCCGTCGAAGGCGGCCCCGGCGGCCTCGGGCAGGGGCGGGTGCAGCACCTCCAGTTCCAGTCCGTCCGCAATGGGGATGCGCTGCCCGGCACGCCAACGTTCCTCGCGGTGCCCGGTGCGGCGCAGGATGGCGGCCAGCCGTGCGCCGTCCTCGCCGCGTGCGGGGTCGCCGTTGCCCGCCACCCGGCGCACCGCAAAGGTGTCGATGACGTACAAGAGGCCGCGCAGGTGGTCGCGGTCCGGGTGCGACCAGACCACCGCCTCCAGCCGGGGCGGACGGTTGCCGGTCAGCGCCGGGGCCACCACGCGGCGGCCCGTGTCCCACGAGCGGGAAGCCGTGCCCCCGCCGTCCACCAGCATACGGCCAGCGCCCCAGTCCAGCGCCACGGACTGTCCCTGCCCCACGTCCAGCACGGCCAGCCGCACGGCCGGGTCTGTGGCGGCGGCGTATCTGGGCCACGCCGGACCCAGCACCAGCAGCGCCCCGGCGGCCAGCAGCAGGGCGGCGCGGCGGCGCGTCCCGACAGATGCGGAGCCCGGCGCGTGCCCCGACACGTGCAGAACCGCCGCGCCCAGCAGCACCCACAGGCCCAGCATGGCCGCCGGGTGGGGCCGCAGCAACTGGGGGTTGCCCAGCAGTCCCGCGCCATCCAGCCAGCGCAGCGAAACCAGCAGCAGGTCGAACGGCCAGCGGGCCGCCAGCAGCAGCCATCCGGCCACGTCCGGCGCGGCCGGGGCCAGGGCCATGCCCGCGAGGCCCAGCGGCAGCGCCACCCCGTCGATGAGCGGCAGGAACAGCAGATTCAGCGCGAACCACGGGCTGGACGTGCCGAACACCCGCGCGGAAAGGGGCAGCAGGGTCAACTGGATGCACAGGGTCACCCACAGGGTGCGCGCGGCGTACACGGCCAGGCGGGAACGCCACCCGCGCGCGGCGTGCCGGGCGGACCCGCCCCCGTCTTCTTCGTGGCTGGCCAGCCCGCCCATCTCGCGCAGCCGCCGGGGCAGCAGGGCGGCCAGCGGCCTGGCCAGGGCGATGCCCGCCACCGCGCAGGCGGAAAGCTGCACGCCGCCCAGCCAGACGTAGGCCAGCGCGGGCGGCAGGGAGCAGGCCAGGGCCAGCTTGCGGCGCGGAATGCGCAGGTACACGCCGGGGGCCATGCGCCCGGCCAGCAGGGCGGCCCCGGCCCCCAGGGCGGCCGCCGCGCACAGGTGCATGCCCGACAGGGCGATGGCGTGGATCAGCGAGGCGCGGGCCACCAGGTCCAGGTCGCGGCTGTCCAGGTGGAAGCGGTC
>JALHHV010000523.1 GCA_022837365.1 Desulfovibrio sp.
GGAGGAGGGCGAGGACCGCGTCCGGGCTGCCTACGGCGCCGCGAAGTACGAGCGGCTCACGGCGCTGAAGTCGGCCTACGACCCGGACAACTTCTTCCGGCTCAACCAGAACATCCGGCCGACCGGCAGACAGGCCGCCGCGGACGCCGCGGCCGCCAGTTGACGGCCACGCCTGGCATGCCATGTCAATAATTTTCCGCGACCGTTAATTATGGCTTCAAGGCCAGCAGCCTCTCGGCCATAACAAACATCCGCGCGGCGTCACCGTGCCAGCGCCCTCCCCGGCAGCCGCAGCACCCACCCGAGCGGAGCCCATCGGGAACCCACGCACAGGACGGGTCCCCCACCCCCTCGCGGGACGTGAGATTGCCCCGTGTGGCGGGGCAATCTCACGTCCCCCAGCCACACACCCGGCCAGGATCATCAAGCGGGCTGGGCGGGCCAGGCAGGCGGGTTCGCGCCACCCAGTGCTAGCATTGCTGTCAGGAGGTGGCAGATGGGAACCCTGACCATCCGGAAACTGAACGAGCGGACCCACGCCCTGCTGCGGGGACGCGCTGCGGCACACGGGCGCTCGGTGGAGGCCGAGGTCCGCGCGATCCTCGACGCCGCGGTCAACCGGCCTGAGGGGAACATCCTGCTGGCCCTCCACTCCGCCGCGTCCGAGGTGGGCGGAGTCGACCTCCAACTCCCGTCCCGCACGGATCGGCCGCGTGAGGTGGATCTCTCGTGATCGTTGCCGACACCAACGTGGTCTCGGAGTTCATGAAGGAGGATCCGGATCCCGCGGTGCTCGCCTGGGCCGAGTCCCTCGGCGATGCGGACCTCACGATCTCCGTGGTGACCGCCGAGGAGATCGAGCGGGGCCTGGGGAGGCTTCCCGCCGGGCGGCGCCGCAGGGAACTCGAGGGCCTGTGGCGCTCGCTCGTGAACTCCTTCGCGGAGACGATTGCCGCCTACGACGTCGCCAGTGCACAGGCGACCGCCAGGATCCTCGTCGACGCCGAGGCCAACGGGCGTCCGATGAGCTTGGCCGACGCGCAGATCGCCGGCATCTGCTCCGCCCGGGGCTGGACGCTCGGCACTCGCAACGTGCGCGACGTCGAGCGG
>JALHHV010000524.1:0-2885 GCA_022837365.1 Desulfovibrio sp.
CGTGGGTGATCGAGGACGACGGCCTGCGCGTCTTCTACAGCGGCGACAGCGGCTACTTCGACGGCTTTGCCGAGATCGGCAGGCGCTTCGGCCCCTTCGATCTGACGCTGGTGGAAGCCGGAGCCTACAACGCGCAGTGGCCCTACGTGCACCTGCACCCGCCGCAGGTCGTGCAGGCCCATCTGGATCTGGGCGGGCTGTGGCTGCTGCCCATCCACAACGGCACCTTCGACCTTGCCATGCACGCCTGGGAAGACCCGTTCGAGCAGGTGCTGCGTGTCGCCGCCGGGCGCGGCGTGCGGGTGGCCACGCCGATGATGGGCGAACGGGTGGACATGAATGCGCCGCAGGAAGGCAGCCGCTGGTGGCGCTGAACGGCGCAGGTCCGGTACAGCCCCATCACGGCGATGGACGGCCCCCCGCGCCTTCGGGTAGCATGGCCCGGCGTTGGGGCGGTTTCCGTTGCCCCGCAGCGTGACCGCGTCACCCGGACATCGCCATGGCCAACGACACTTCCTCCACCACCGCAGCGCCCAGACGCGGCCGCGCGGCCGCCGCCGCGTCGGCCGCAACGGCAGCCCCGGCCCCGCCGCCCGACCCGCGCGAGGCCGTGGCCCCGCTGCTGGACCCCCGGCACCGGCGCACCGTGGGCCACCTGCACGCGCTGGCCGCATCGCCGCCGCAGGTGGTGCTGGCCGAGGGCGGCACCGCCGCCGAACGCATGGCCCTGGCCCTGTACTGGGCGGCGCTGCTGAACTGCGAGAGCCCGGAAGATGTCCCGGACGATGCGCGCCCCTGCCTGTCCTGCCCGTCGTGCGTGCGCATGGCCGGGGGCGGCCACCGCGACCTCGTGGTGCTGGACGGCAACAAGCCCAGCGCCGAGGAAGGCTCCTTTTCCATAGAGAACGTGCGGGCGCTGCGCGGCCTGTTGGGCGAGCCCCCGCGCGAGGGCCGCAGGCGCGTGGTGGTGCTGGTGGACGCCCATACCCGCGTGGAGGCGGCCAACGGCCTGCTGAAATCGCTGGAAGAGCCCCGCCCCACCACCTGCTTTGTGCTGCTGGCCCCCCAGCGCGAACGGCTGCTGCCCACGCTGGTGTCGCGCAGCTTCGTGCTTACCCTGGCCTGGCCCACCGACGCCCTCCCGCCGTCCCCGGCGGTGCGCGACTGGCTGGACGCGCTGGTGGAGTTCATCCAGACCGGAGGCGGCTGGATGGAACGGACATCCCGCAAGGGCGACCTGGACGCCCCCCTGGCCGCCGCCGTGGTGCTGCACTGCCAGCGCGCCCTGGCTGACGTGCTGGCCGGACGCGCCGCCGATCCCCTGGGCCGCCTGCTGGCCGAGCGCATGGACCCGGCCCGGCTGCGCCGCTGCGACGAAGCCCTGGCCGCCGTGCAGGAAGCCCTGTCCCTGAGCCCCAGCCCGGTGAACCCGGCCCTGGTCATGGACTGGCTGGCCACGCGGCTGTTTCTCGGCGTCCGCTAGGGGCAGCCGCCTTTTTGCCCGTTGGCTTCCGACCCGAAGGGCGCGAAGCGTGGCCGTGGGCGAGCTTGCGAGCCCTACGGACATCGTGCGCAACGCGGTCAAACTTCGCCTGCCATGGCTTTGCTGTCCTTATCCGTAAGACTCGCGCTATGCGCTCGCCTAACGGCTAAGGCTTGGTCGAATACGAGAACAGTACGCTCTGCGGTCGCCATCCGTAATGCTCGAAGACTCGCAGAACGGCTGCCGCGCTCTGCGGTCCTCATCCGTAAGACTCGCGCTACGCGCTCGCCTAACGGCTGCGGCACTCCCTACATGGCAGGCTCGTTTTCCTTGCCAACGGACAAAAAGCCTGCTTTGGCGGCAGTCCCTTGTGGTCCGCCGCCTCGCCCCCGCCCTGCCCCGCACGGCAGGGGAAGACCCGTCCGGGCGGTGCGGGCAACATTCCGTAACACAAGACCTTTTTCGTGATATTTCCGCGCTGCCGGGCTTGCGCGGCATTGCGTGCCCCCTGCCGAGGGCATCCACACGGACATATGCCGCGCCGGGGAGGCCGCATGAACATGACCGCAGAAGTGCCGCGCACGGTGCTGATCATCGAAGACAGCAACGTGCAGTCGAAAATCATCCGCAAGCAGATTCAGGCGCTTACCCAGTTCGACACCCTCATCGCCCACACCATGCAGGACGCCGAAGCCTTGCTGCGCGAGCACGGCCAGCGGATCTTCATCGCCGTCATCGACCTGAACCTGCCGGACGCGCCCGATGGCCAGGCCGTGGACCTGTGCCTGGCCTGGAAGGTGCCGTCCATCGTGCTCACCGCCACCTTCAACGACGAAATCCGCCGCCGGTTCATCGAGCGGCGCGTGGTAGACTATTTCTTCAAGGGTTCCATCCAGGACATGGACCCCATGGTGGCCAGCCTGGAGCGGGTGTTCAAGAACCAGTTCCTGACCGTGCTGGTGGTGGACGATTCGCGCACCCAGCGCGCCCAGATAAAGAAGCTGCTGGAAGTGCAGCGCTTCCGCGTCCTGGAAGCCGGGGACGGGGTGGAGGCGCTGGCCGTGTTCGAGGAGCATCCCCATACCCGCCTGGTCATCACCGACTACCAGATGCCCAACATGGACGGCATCGAACTGGTGCGCGAACTGCGCGGCCGCCACAAGATGGACCGCGTGGCCATCATCGGGGTGTCCTCGGTGGGGTCCGGCCCGCTCACCGCGCAATTCCTCAAGAACGGAGCCAACGACTTCCTGACCAAGCCCTTCGAGGTCGAGGAGTTCTACTGGCGCGTCAACCACAACATGGACGTGCTGGACATGATCTGCGACCTCAAGTCGTGCATGGAGTCGCTGGAAACTCGCTGAGGCGCGCGCGGCGCGACAGGGAGGAGGCATGGCGTCGC
>JALHHV010000524.1:2954-4154 GCA_022837365.1 Desulfovibrio sp.
CCATCCGCCAGTACGGCTTCCTGCTGCGCGGCATGGCCGAGACCTCGCGCCATCTGGCGGCGGCGGGGATTCCGCTTGTCGTGCTGCGCGGCAACCCGCCGGAAGAGGCGGTGCGCTATGCCCGTTCGGTGGGCGCCTCGCTGGTGGTCACCGACTTCGACGTGCTGCGGGTGAAGCGGGCGTGGCTGGCCTCCGCCGCGCGGGGGTTGGCCGGGTTCTGCCCCCTGCACGAGGTGGACGGCCGCAACGTGGTGCCCTGCCGGGCGGCCTCGTCCAGGCGCGAATACGCGGCCCGCACCCTGCGCCCGAAAATCCGCCGCCTGCTGCCGGAATTCCTGACGCCCATCCCCGCCCTGCCGCCCGCGCCTTCCGTGCCTGTTCCCCCATGGCCGCTGCCTGTTCCGGAAGTCGACTGGGCGGCCCTGCGCGACGGCCTGTCCGTGGATCGCAGCGTGGCGGAGGTGGGCCCGCTGCCCGGCATCCCCCCCGTGGAGCCCGGCGAGGACGCGGCCCGCGCCGCGCTGGACGACTTCGTCCGCACTCGCCTGCACCGCTACCACCTGCGCAACGACCCCAACGCGGGCGGGGTGTCCGGCCTTTCGCCGTACCTGCACTTCGGCATGCTGTCCGCCCAGCGGGCCGCGCTGGCGGTCCAGGCCCATTCCGGGGCGCCGGACGACTGCCGCGACTCCTTCCTGGAAGAGTTGATCGTGCGGCGCGAACTGGCCGACAACTTCTGCCTGCACGCGCAGGACTACGACGCCACCACCTGCTTTCCCGACTGGGCGCTGGCCACCCTGGACAAGCACCGGCACGATCCGCGTCACCCTGGACAAGCACCGGCACGATCCGCGTCCGGCCCTGTATGACGAGGGGCAGTTGGCCGCCGCACGCACGGCCGACCCGCTGTGGAACGCGGCCCAGACGGAAATGGCGCTCACCGGGCGGATGCACGGCTACCTGCGCATGTACTGGGCCAAGCAGATCCTGCTGTGGTCGCCCACGCCCGAGGACGCCCTGCGCGCGGCCGTGGCCCTGAACGACCGCTATTTCCTGGATGGCCGCGACAGCAATGGCTACACGGGCATCGCCTGGTCAATGGGAGGACTGCACGACAGGCCGTGGGGTGAACGGCCGGTGCAGGGCACCATCCGCTCTATGACCTACAACGGGGCGCGCTCCAAGTTCGACGTGGGCGCG
>JALHHV010000525.1 GCA_022837365.1 Desulfovibrio sp.
CCATCGCGTCAACCGGTGGAGCGCGAACGAGTGCCGAAAGGAGTGGACGCACGGGCCCCTCTGTCCTGGCCCCGGCCGCAGCCCAATCTCTTTGATGATTGCCCGAAGAACCCCGCCGATGGAGCACCGGTGGAGCCTTCTCCAGTAGCGGCCCGGGAAGAGGGGCGTCTCGGCGCGGCTCGCATCGGGCCAGCCTCTCCGTCGCAGATCCAGGAACTGCTCCAGGCTCTCGCAGTACCTCGGTCCCATCGGGAGCAGGCGGCTCTTGTAGAACTTGCTCTCGCGGACGAGGACCAGGCCCTGGCTCAGGTCGATGTCCCCCAGGGAGAGGGCACAGACCTCGGAGACGCGCAAGCCGAGACAGTACAGGGTCGCGAAGATGGTCGCGTAAGTGGCGCCACGATGAGCGAAGAAAGGGACGTCTCGGAGCCCCGAAGCACGACGCAGGACCTCCTGGATCTGCTCCCGAGTGAAGATGAAGGCATGTGTCCGCTGTGGAGGGCCCCCACAGCGGAACCGGGCCGGATTATCCGCGAGCAGCCCCCGGCGAATCATGTGCTCGAAGAACGCCTCTGCGACCCGTCGCTTGGTGGCGCGGGTCGCGGGGCTGACTCCGGGCAGGCTTTCGAGCCAGCCATGGATCGCTGCTGGCGCGACCGTCGCCACCTCGGCCAGTCCGGCCCGCGCGAGGTAGCGGTCCAACTGGGCCAGGGTCCTCTCCTCGAAGAGATACCCCGCGCCCAGACTTCGCTTGAGGCGGATGAACTCGACCATACGTGGGCCCCAAGGCCCGGAGAAGCGAGGCTCGGGTAGCAGTCGCTGCAGCGCCGGATGGGAGGCATCGGAACCGAGGGCGGCGGCCAGCCCTCGCAAACCATGCCGTGGGTAGCGTTCGCGCAGCGTATCGACCGGGTTGATAGCGAGGCGCCCACGGGTTTTCAGGAACTCCAGGAAGGTCCTCACGACGCCCAGTCGGCCGGAAGCGTTCCGGACATCCACTTTGAGCCGCTGGCTCTGGATCCAGGCGATGAGCAGCGCCTCGGACTCCAGCCCGCTCCACGTGCCGGGCTGCGCTCCGGGCCACTCGGCCTGGAAGCGGTTGAAGTC
>JALHHV010000067.1 GCA_022837365.1 Desulfovibrio sp.
CTGGTGCGCCCGACAGGAATCGAACCTGTGGCCTACAGCTTAGGAGGCTATCGCTCTATCCGACTGAGCTACGGGCGCAGGAATCGATGGTGTCTAGACGATGCCGCTACGCATTGTCAAGGTCACTATCCCTCCGTCACCTGCCCGGCCAGCCGCACGGCCAGGGCGTGCAGTTCCCTGCCCTCTTCCAGGCCGTCGATGAACCGCTGCGGAATGCCGGACAATCCCACCTGCGCCCCCACCAGCGCCCCGGTGAGGATGGCCCGCACCTGGTTCTGCCCGCCGCCGTTCACCGCGTGCAGCACGGCGGATTCGAAGTCGTCGCAAAAGCGCGCCGCAAGATAGTAGGCCGCCGGAAGCATGTGGTAGATGGCGCAGGGCATGCCGTACACCAGCGAGACCTTCCACGCCGGTTCGATGCGGATGTCCGGATCCGCCGCTGCCGCCGCCATGTAGCCGGGCGACAGCAGCGCATCCGGCGAGGCGAAGCGGCCCGCGCGCGGCGGGTCCGGGTCGCCGGGGCGTGGGGCCTGCAATCCGTCGCGCGTCACGGCATGAAACGGCAGCGCGCCGTCCTTCACCAGTTGCATCAGTTTTCCGGAAATGGCCGGATCCAGCCGATGGCCCTGCACCAGCATGGCCAGCACCGCGCCGTAGGCCACGGTGAGCGACAGCACCACATCGTCCGCCTGGGTGAGCGCCGCGTTGGCGCTGACGGCGGCGGCCAGTCGCGCGGGCTGCGTGGCGTAGCGCACCGCGATGGCCAGGGTACGCTCGATGGCCTCGGTGGTGTCCGCATGCCCGGCGACCTGCCCCCACTCCAGCCCCTGCTCCACCCTGCGCCGCCACGCCTCGCGGATGGACTGGCTGGTGTAGTTGCCCGGCCCGCTCACCGGCTGCCCGTTGAGCAGCGGGAACAAGTCCTCGTCCATGCGGCGGCAGAAGTCGGCCTGGTCGTAGTCCCCGCGCTCCACCAGCGAGCGTACCGTCAGTTTCAGGATGAACCCCGCCTGCGAAAGCTGTCCGGCCTTCATGCCGTCGTGGTAGCGGCCCGGTTTCGGATCGGTGTACCCGCTGATCCACTCGCCGTAGTCGCGCCGCAGTTCGGCAAGGTCGTAGTACCAGTGCGGGCCGAGGCCCAGCCCGTCGCCTATCCACGCGCCCATGAGCGCCCCAGCGGCGCGGTCGAGCATGGAATCAGGTGTTATCGTCATGGCTGCACTCCTGCACGGATGAAAGAACAAGGGAGGTTGCGGCACGCGCACTCAAGGCGTCCCACCTTCAACCATTGCTTGAATCTGCCCGAACATACCACGTTCCGGAACAAGCGACACCCCGCACGCGGCAATGCAGCCCGAACGACAAGGCGGCCACGGATATACCGCAGCCGCGCGCAACCACTTGGGGCACCTGCCAATGACGCCGCCGCCCCTCTCCCCTACCCGATGTCGTACTCCCGCATTTTCCTGTAGAGCGTCTTGCGGCTGATGCCCAGCGCGGTGGCGGCCAGCGAGCGGTTGTTGTCGTAGAATTCCAGTATCCTGGCGATGTGCTCGCGCTCCATGGCCTCCAACGTCAGCGGGCCTTGCGACTCCCCTGTTGCGCCGTGCTGCCCCGGCGCGCCGCCCCCGGCCATCCCTCCTGCCTGCCCGCCTCCCGAGCCGCCCGTCCCGCCCGCCAGCCCGGCCAGTTCGCGCGGCAGGGCATGTTCGGTGATCAGGTTGTTCTCCGCCAGAATGATGCTGCGTTCCAGCACGTTGCGCAGTTCGCGCACGTTGCCCGGCCAGGCGTACTGCATCAGGCAGGCCATGGCCCGGTCCGAGATGCGCAGGTCGTCGCGCCCGTTGCCGAGGCGGGCCAGAAAGAATTCGGCCAGCAGGGGAATGTCCTCCTTGCGCTCGCGCAGGGGGGGCATTTCGATGTTGAACACGTTGATGCGGTGGTACAACGCCTCGTGAAAGCGCCCGACCTCCACCTCTCCGGCCAGCGCCCGGTTGGTGGCGAAGATGAGCCGGATGTCGCAGCTGCGGTGGTCCTTCTCCCCCACCCGGCGGTAGGTCTTGTTCTCCAGCACGCGCAGCAGCGATGCCTGCACCTCCACCGGCAGTTCGCCTATCTCGTCCAGGAACAGCGTGCCCTTGTTGGCGAAGGCCATCAGCCCGTCGCGGCTTTCCAGCGCGCCGGTGAACGATCCGCGCACGTGGCCGAACAGTTCGCTGCGGGCCAGTTCCTTCTGCAACGTGGCGCAGTTCTTGATGATGAACGGCTTGTCCGCCCGGCTGCCCAGCGACTGGATGGCGTGGGCGGCCACCTCCTTGCCCGCCCCGCTCTCGCCGGTGATCAACACGGGCACGTCGGTGGGGGCCACCTTTTCGATCAGGTAGCGCACCTCCTTGATGCCCTGAGAATTGCCGATCAGGGTCACCGCCGGGCGCGCCCCGTCGCGCGCGTGGCGCAGGGCGCGGTTCTCGTTGCGCAGAAAGGCCCGCTGGTAGGCCCGCTCCACCACCACTTCCAGTTCGGTCAGGTTGAACGGCTTGGTGATGTAGTCGTAGGCGCCCAGCTTCATGGCCTCCACGGCGTTGTCGATGTTGCCGTGCCCGGTGATCAGGATGACTTCGGTATCCGGGTAGCGCTGGCGCAGTTCCACCATGAACTCAATGCCGTCGGCATCCGGCAGGCGGATGTCCAGCACCACCACCTCGTAGGTGGCCCGGCGCAGCCGTTCGCGCGCCTGGCGGGCGCTGGTGGCCACGTGCACGGCCCGGATGGGGGTGGAAAGCTCCTTTTCCAGCAACTTGCCGATGGACGGCTCGTCGTCCACGGCCAGCACGGTGTAGGCGGTGCGCACGTCGGTTACTCCGGCGGAAGCGGCAGTGTGACGGTGAACGTGGAGCCCTCGCCGACCCGGCTTTCCACGCGAATGTCGCCGCCGTGTTCCGTGACGATGGTGTAGCAGGTGGACAGTCCGATGCCGATGCCCCGGCCCACCGGCTTGGTGGTGAAGAACGGCTCGAACAGCGAGTCGAGATGCTCCGGCGGGATGCCGCTGCCCGTGTCGCGCACGGAAAATCCCGCGTGGCGCCCCTGGCGGAACGGGGTGACGGTGATGACCGCCGCGCCGCCCTGCCCGCCCAGCGCGTCAAACGCATCCAGCGCGTTCACCAGCAGGTTCAGCATCACCTGCTTCAGCTGCGCCTCGCACCCCAGCACCACCGGGGCCGTGGGACACGGCCGGGCGTCGATGCGCACGTGGTGGTACTTGGGCTGCTTCAGGTGGTTGTGCAGCAGCTTCAGGGTGTCGCCCACCACGCCGTTGAGATTCACGGGCGAGAACTCCGAGGAATGCGGCCTGCTGAAGGTGAGCAGCGAATGCACGATCTCCTGGCAGCGGCGGCATTCGCCAAGGATGGTCCCCGCGTAGTCCGCGAGGTCGGCGTGCATTTCCGGGTCCACCGCGCCGCGCAACCGCTCCACCCGGCGCAGGATGCCCTCCGCGAAGCCGTGGATGGCCGTGAGCGGGTTGTTCACCTCGTGCGCCACCCCGGCGGCCAGCATGCCCACGGTGGCCATCTTCTCGGCCTGGTGGAACTTGGCCTGGAACTCCTTTTCCAGGGTCACGTCGCGCTTGAAGATAAGAATCTGGCGGTCCTGGGTGGCCGGGTCCTTGATGGGCGAGGCCACCATCTCGAACTGCAACTTGCGGCCGTTGATGCGGAAGATGGACGTTTCGCGGCACACCTCGTCGGTGACGAACGAACGGTGCGCCGGACATTCCGGACAGGGGTGGTCCTGCTGACGGAAGATTTCGTAGCAGTAGCGGCCCTCCGGCGCGCGCACCCCCAGGATATCGTAGAACACGTGGTTCACGGCGATGATGCGCAGGTCCTTGGAAAGCACCATCATCAGGTCGGTGATGCCGTCCAGGATGGCCTCTATCTCCAGGCGGCTGCGCTCCGATTCGCGGTGGGCGGCCTTCAGTTGCACGATGGTCTGGCGCAGTTCCTGAAAGAAGCCCAGCTTGCTGTGCTCTATGCCGATGAGGTCGTCGAGGCTGGTGGATTGGGGCATGTCACCACGCCTCTTCGCAGATGGCCAGCAGGTCCTGCCAGGTGACCGAGCGCGGGTTGGTCAGGGTGCAGGCGTCGTTGACCGCCGTGCGGGCGATGGTTTCCAGCGCGGACCGGTCGGGCAGCAACTGCCCCAGCCGCACCGGCACGCCCAGCCCGGCGAAGAATTCGTGCAGCCGTTCTATGCCCGCGCGGGCGATGCTTTCCGCGCTGGCCACGCGCGGCCCCACCACGATGCGCCCGATGGCCGCCAGCCGGTCCACGCTCACCGGCAGGTTGTAGCGCATCACGTGCGGCAGCAGCACCGGGTGCACCAGCCCGTGCAGCACGTCGAACATGCCGCCCAGCGAATGGGCCAGCGAATGGCCGATGCCGAGCCCCGCGTTGCTGAACGACATGCCCGCCGCCGTGCTGGCGATGCTGAGCTGTTCCAGCGCCTCCGGATCGCGCCGTTCCACGGCGGGCATCAGGTTGGCCATGATCAGTTCCATGGCGCGCAGCGCCTGGTGGTCGGTGAACGGCGAGGCCAGCAGCGAAAGGTACGATTCCACGGCGTGCGCGAAGGCGTCGATGGCCGAGGCGATGATCAATTCCTCGCTCTTGGTCAGCAGCACCTGCGGGTCGATGATCGACACGTTGGGAATCAGCGACCGGCTGATGATGGACATCTTCAGGCGGCGCTCCACGTCGGTGATGATGCAGAACTGCGAGATGTCCGACCCGCTGCCCGCCGTGGTGGGCAGAAAGATCATGGGCGGCAGAGGCCGCATGATCTTGTTGGCCCCCTCGTAGTCGCTGATGCGCCCGCCGTTGCCCACGATGGTGCCGATGCCCTTGGCCGTGTCCATGGGGCTGCCGCCGCCCAGGGCGATGACCACGTCGGTCCGCTCGTCGCGGTAGATCTGCGCGCCGTGGTGCACCTGATGGTCGCGCGGGTTGGAGTTGCAATCGGAAAAGTACACCCATTCGAGGCCGTTGCCTCCCAGGATGTCCATGACCCGCTCCACCCAGCCGCTGGATTCCAGCCCCTTGTCGCTGACCAGCAGCACGCGGGAAGCGCCCAGCCTGCGGGCGCACGGCGCGAGGTGGTCAAGGCTGCCATGCCCGAAGATGATCTCCGGGATGGCGAACTTGGTGATCCGCATGATGTCCCTGCTCCCGAAGCGCCGCACCGTGCCACGGAGCGGCGCCTGCCCTGTGTGTCGTGCCCTGCCGGGCGGCCCGGCCGACCGGAACGGCGGCCCGCCCGCATCCCTCCGCGCGGCGTCCCACAACGCCACGCGAGGTTTCCGTGCGCCCTCCCACAAGGGCGGCACGGCAACATCGCCGCGTCCGGCAGGCTACGTCAGCAGCCTGCACACCGGCGCGGCGTCCGAGCCGCCCTGACCGTGCAGGGCGAGGCCCGCACCGGCGGCATGCGCGCCGCTGGACCCGTGGACCGGATGAACAATCACGAGCCCGTCGGAACGGGTGACCATATCGCGGATATAACCACGCCGGACGAATTCCTGCAACAGCGGCAGGATATCCCGGTCCTTTCCCCTGGGAGCCATGGCCCGCAGGCGTTGCGGGTCGATCAGGCAGGTTTCGCGCAGGGTCCAGGCCACCCCCAGCAGCCATTTGCCAAGTCCGTCGCGGCCCAGCGCGGCCCGGTCGGCGATGAAGCGGGCCGTGCCCGGCGCGTCGCGCAGCGCCTCGAACGGCTCCGGCCCGAACTCTATGCGCAGGGAGCCGGACGCCTCGTCGCGCACCACGGCGGACAGCAGTTGCATCCGCGCCGTAAACCGGCCATCGCCGCAGGTCATGCGCGCCTCGTGCAGGCGGTGCAGCCGCGCGGCGAAGCGCGCCGCCCCTGCCCTGCCCGTCACCCCGGCCAGGCGGGCGGGCTCGTCGGCCGGGCAGCGCAGCCGGGGCACGCGTCCGCCCTGGCGCAAGGCCAGCAGCGCGCAGGCCAGATAGACGTCCAGGTCTCCCTGGTCCAGCCATGGCCCTTCGCAGGTGACCACGGCAGACAGGACCAGCGGCGTCACCGGGCGCAGGCAATGCCGCCCGGCGCGCAGATAGGTGGCGGCGAACAGGTCCGAAGCCAGGAACAGGGAGGGGATGTGGCTGAGAAAGGCGCGCTCGTCGGCGATGCTCCAGGCGGGCACGCCGGCGGATGCGACGGGACGGCCGGCGGACGCCAGAAGGGCGGCGTCCGGATCGCCAAGGGGAGAAGATTCGAAGGGAGATGGAAGAAACACGAACGCCTCCCGTGCCGACCGGGGACGCGGCGCGCACCCGGCGGATCGGCTGTCGGCGGACCGGCCTGCGGCACGGGCGCTGCGTGCCCGCCGCTGGCGGCCTGCCTGTGTCCTTCGTCCCGCGGGAGGCTGCGCGGGACGGGCATGGGACGCCGGACCCTGGAGATGACGGACGGCCGGGTGCCTCTTTCCGGCCGTCCGCCCCTCCATTGCGCCGGACCGCACCCGGTGCGGACCGGCTCCGCGCGCGCCGTTGCGTCAGTCGTCGCGCGCGGAACGTGCACGCACCGGCGGCCGCCGGTGCGCAAAGGGCTAGGCGTGCACTTGCGCCAGCATGGCGGTAAGGGCGCGCAGGTGGACGCGTTCTTCCGCGATGCAGGCATCCACGGCCGCCTTTTCACGGGCGGGCACCAGTTCGCGCATTTCGGTGAAGAACAGCAGGGTGTCCTTCTCGAACTGGATGGCCATGCGCAGGGCGGTGGCGTGGTCGTCGGCGGCCCCCTTGAGCGAGGTCAGGGTGCCGGACTGGGTGAACAGCGCGTGCGAATCGAGCAGCGCGTGCAGATATTCCACGTATTCGGAGGCGATGCTCCACGCGGGCAGTTCCACGGGGCCGACGCGGTCGGCCATGGCGCGGAAGATCGCCTCGTGCCTGGCCTCTTCGGCGGCAAGGTGCTCGAACAGCGCCTTGACCTCGGGCTTGGTGGCCATGGCCACGGCCTGGCTGTACACGTCCTGGCCGCGCTGCTCGATGCGGATGGCGGCGGCGGTGACGTCGGCGGCGTTGAAGAACTCGGCCATATGTTCTCCCTGTGTCCCCCCGGCGCGGCG
>JALHHV010000526.1 GCA_022837365.1 Desulfovibrio sp.
GCTTCGGTGCGCTCGTACGGGCAGGGCGACGTGCTGGCCACGGCCGCCTACATCGAGGACGAACTGGGCCTGAAGACCAACCTGAACAAGAACATGATCCGCGACTGCAACTTCGTGCTCAAGCAGATCATGCCGTACTACGACCGCTACTGCGCGCCGTACTTCCAGGGCATCGACCACGACGTGGTCGAGCACGCCATGCCCGGCGGGGCCACCTCGTCGTCGCAGGAAGGGGCCATGAAGCAGGGGTACATCCACCTTCTGCCGTACATGCTCAAGTTCCTGGCGGGCACCCGCAAGATCGTGCGCTACCACGACGTGACGCCCGGCTCGCAGGTGACCTGGAACACCGCCTTCCTGGCCGTGACCAACGCCTACAAGCGCGGCGGCGAGGAAGAAGTGCGCTACCTGCTGGAAGTGCTGGACCATGTGGCCCGGCACGACGAGGCCGACCTTTCGGCAGAGATGCGCAAGGCCCGCCTGTCCATCTACCAGGACTGCAACGACGCCTTCCGCAACCTGCTGCTGGGCCGTTTCGGCAAGCTGCCCCTCGGCTTTCCGGCCGACTGGGTGTACG
The DNA here is from genome assembly GCA_022837365.1 of Desulfovibrio sp. GTDB lineage: Bacteria > Desulfobacterota > Desulfovibrionia > Desulfovibrionales > Desulfovibrionaceae > Cupidesulfovibrio. The sequence goes on from JALHHV010000526.1 coordinate 578, forward strand.
AAAGCGCCTTCGGCAACGAATGGAAGAAGGCCATTGCCTCGCGTACCGAGGTGTCGCCGCTGGATTCGCTGGCCGACGTGGACCTTGCGGCGGAAGAGCGCGGCTACGTCGAGATCATGCGCCGCAAGCCCTCGGAAGAGGAGTTCGTCCTGTACCTGAACCACCCCGGCGACGCCATCAAGACCATCCAGTTGCGGGCCCGCTTCGGCAACCCCAACAGCCTGCCGCTGGACGTGTGGTTCGAGGGCATCGCCCCCGGCGAGGACCTGAACTTCCTCGACGCCAACGGCAAGCCGCACCATCTGGCGCTGCTCAGCATCTCGCGCCCCAACGAGGCGGGCATGAGCGTGGTGCGCTACGTGCTGGACTCCGAGTTCATGAGCTGCGAGGTGCAGGTGGCCAAGGCCGCCATCGCCGACGCCAAGGGCATGGAAAAGGCCGACCCGGCCAACCCGCTGCACGTGGCCGCGCCCAGCAACGGCGACCTGTGGGTGATGTACGTGCACCCCGGCGACGTGGTGAAGGTGCTGAAGACCGCCGACTACCGCGAAAGCAAGCAGATGATCCCCGTCCGCGAGGGCGAACTGATCGTGGAGCTTGGGCCCATCCCGCGCACCTGCCCCAACGCGGCGTGCTCGCGGCCCATCACCATGGAGGGCATCGACTTCTGCCCCTACTGTGGCGAACCGCTGAACCCGTAGGGGCCGTCCCCCAAATTGTCCTTTTGTCCGTTGGCTACGTCAAACTTCGCCTGCCATGTCGTCGAATACGAGAAGAGTATACTCCTTCATGGCAGGCTCGTTTTCCTTGCCAACGAACAAAAAACCTAATTTGGGAGACAGCCCCGGGCGACGGCCCGCTTGCGTGGGCACATCTTCCGGCTGTATCAGGCACCGCCCGGCCCGCCTTGCGCAAGGGGCCGCGGGCGACGATGCGAGAACCCACCATAAGGAGACCGGCACCCCATG
>JALHHV010000068.1 GCA_022837365.1 Desulfovibrio sp.
GCCTTGGCGTCCAGCCCGGCGATGAGGTCGTCGATGTCGTCGTCGCCCATGGACGGACCGGAACCGCCCGACGTCAGGTCGGCGGCGGAGGGCGCGCCGAGGTCGCCGAGCAGGGCGTCCACGTCGGTCATGTCGGGCATGCGCAGTTCCTCGTCCGGATCGACGGGGCGTCCGGTGATGGCCGAGGGCGTGGACGAGACGGGCTTGGCGGACATGGAGGGGGCCTCCTCTGCGTCGGTGTGGGCGGCGGGAGCCTTGGGGACGGCAGGCGCCGCCGGAGCGGGCGCGGGGCGTGGGGCGGGCTCCGGGGTGTCCGGCAGGTCGCCGATGCTGTTCAGCAGGGCGTCGATGTCGGCGTCCATGCCGACGTCGTCCTCGTCGGCGCCCGGTCCGGGGCGTTCGGGAGACGCGGCAGGGGGCGGAGGCGCGATGTCCGCGTCCAGGGCATCGAACCCTTTCAGCGATTCAAGGCCGCCGCCGTCGGAGAACAGGTCTTCGAGTTCCTTCTCGAAGCTCGCGGCATCGGAGTCGGACGAACCCTTGGGGGCGTTGCCCTTCTCGATGATGTCGGTAAGCTCGATGATGTCCTCGTCGGCCGTCAGGTGGGCATCGTCGGTGGGAGACATGACAGACCCTTGGGCAAACCTTCGGTAACGGTTGCGGCGCGGCGCGCGCACCTGTCCTGCAAGGGGCCGCGCGTGCGCGGCGGGCGCCCTGCGTGTTTCAACTCATCAATACTACACACAGGTGCGGGCATGGCGCAAGCGCGTGCGGCATGCCACATGGCGGCGGCATCCGGTGGGCGTCCGGTGGGCATCCGGGGGGACAGCCGGGCGGGCCGGCCCGCCCGGTGCGGAAACGCAAAGGGCCGTCCCCGAAGGGACGGCCCACGAAGCCGGGAGAATGACGGCAATGCCTAGCTATGGCACTTCGAGCCCTTGCAGCCCGTCAGTTCCTTCTTCTTGGCGGCGTCGGCGCCGGCCGTTTCAAGGTGGCAGCCCACGCAGGTCTTGAACTTGGTGCCCTTGTCATGGATGGCGTGGTAGTAGCCCTTGGCGGACTTGTCCTTCTTGTCCATGCTGTCGTGGCAACCGGCGGTGGCGCACTTCTGGTAGTCTTCCTTGCCGTTGACCGGGTGGTGACATTCACCACACTTCACGGTCTGGTGGGTCGAATGGTTGAAGACCACGGGCTGCTTGGTCTTGTCCATCTTCAGACCGTCGGCGGGGGCCTTCGGAGCGGCGGCAAGGGCGGGCATGGCGATGGCGACGGCCAGCGCGAGCACGCCAGTGAGGAACATCTTCTTCATCGCAGAAATACCTCCTTCACAAGGCATGTTAAGGATTTCCCAAGCGCCATGGTAGTAGGTCGCGCCCGCGGTGTCAAGACAGGCCGGGAAAATGCGGCGAACTCTGGTGGGTTAGGGGAAATCGCCACCTCATTGGAAGGGTGTCGCGCGTGCCGTGCGGCACAAGGTGGAGCGGTTGTCCATTAGAATTCACGGTGACCGTCCGCGTTGCCGGGCGCGGGCTGGCCGGGCCGCCCGCCGCGTTGCCGGTCGCCGTGGTGTCCCGCCGCGCGATTATTCGCCGCCACCCTGCTTGCGCGTGCCGTCCCCCCCACCGGGGGCGTACTTGTCCATGTACCCGCGCGGGGTGACCATGCGCCCGCCCACCATGGTGGTGGTCCCGTTGCCGATGATCACGATGGACAGCATGTCCACGGCGGCCGGGTCGAAGGCGGCAAGCGGCGTCACCGACACCTGCTGGCCGGGCCGGTAGGCCTGACGCACCAGGCCGATGGGGGTGTCCGGCCCACGGTGGCGGGCGGCCATGGCCAGGGCCTTTTCCAGGTGGTCGGCCCGGCGGCGTGAGCGCGGGTTGTAGATGACCACCACGAAGTCCGCGCCCAAGGCCGCTTCCAGGCGGCGCTCGATGACCGGCCACGGGGTGAGCAGGTCGCTCAGGCTCACCGAGGCGAAGTCGTGCATCAGCGGCGCGCCCAGCAGGGCGGCGGCCCCGCACAGGGCGGGCACGCCGGGCACCACCTCCACCGCGTGGGCGAGACGGGCCAGGCCGCGCCGGTCCAGCAGTTCGAAGACCAGACCGGCCATGGCGTACACGCCGGGGTCGCCGGAGCAGACCACGCAGGTGGCCCGGCCCGCCAGCGCGGCGTCGATGGCGGCGTTGCAGCGGTCCATCTCGGCCATCATGCCGGTGGCCAGCACCTCGCGGCCGTGGCGCAGCTCTGCGGGCACCAGTTCCACGTACAGGGTGTAGCCGACGATGCAGTCGGAACCGGCAATGGCGGCGCGGGCCTGCGGGGTGAGCAGGGTGGCGTCGCCGGGGCCCAGCCCGACGACGCGCAAGGGGGCGATGGTCATGGTGTGGTCTCGCTTGCCGTGGAGTGCGGGGAAGGGGGCGTGCCGGACGTGTCCGCCGGGACGGCCATGGCCACGGCCACGGTGACGCCCTGCCCTGCCGACTTGGGGACCAGCAGGGCAGAGTCCGCGCTGGCGTGCCGGGCGGACAGCAGGGCGGCGGCCTCGGCCACGCCCACGCGGGCCACGCCCAGCACTTCGGCGGCCTTGGGGGAAGGATGCGGCACGGGAACGGCGGCCAGGCTGGCCGCGTCGAAAAAGTGCAGGTCCGCGCCCAGCGCGGCGGCGGCCCGGCGCAGGCCCGGCTCGTCGGCTTTCAGGTCCGCCGAGGCCAGCGCGGCGATGGAGGCCGGGGCAAGGTGGGCGCCGGACAACGCCTCGCGGATGCGGGCTTCGATGACGGCGCCGTCGATTCCCCGTTTGCAGCCCACCCCCACGTGTAGCACGCGCGGGTGCAGGACGAGACGGCGCGGTGCGGCCAGGTGGCCGTGCGGGGTGACCAGCACCGAGGGGGCCTCGGACGGCAGGTCGCCGGGGGCGTCCACGAAGCGGAAGAGGGCCGCGGGACGGGCGGGCGCGCCAGCCCCGCCGGGCGCGGCGATGCCGGGAACCGGGCCGGTGGCGCGCAGCCTCAGCCGGTCTTCGGGGTCGCAGACCCACACCGGTTCCCCGGCCAGCAGCGCGCCGCCCACGTGGCGGACCATGGCGATGTCGGCCATGGCCAGCCCGGCCCGGGCGGCCAGCAGGTCCAGCGACGGCAAGCCCTCGGTGTCCGTGGCGGTGGTGATCACCGGCACTCCGCCGGTGACGGCGGCCACCTGCCGGGCCAGGTCGTTGCCGCCGCCCAGATGTCCGGACAGCAGGCTGATGGCGTGCGCCCCGCGCTGGTCGCAGACCACCACGCAGGGGTCGTCCGTCTTGGTGGTGATGTGCGGGGCGATGCAGCGCACCACGATGCCCGTGGCCGCCACGAAGACGTGGCCGGGATGCAGGCGGAAGGTGCGCGCCACCAGTTTCGCCAGCGAGGCGAACGGCTGCGCGCCCGCCGCGCACAGCCGGTCCGGCAGGTACACCACGCCGCCCAATGCCTGTGCGATGCGCCGCGCCAGCGCCGCCCCGCCGGGGGTCAGCGCGTACACGGCCAGGGGCCGCGCGGGAGCGTGTGGGGGCGTGTGGGGCATGGCGGTCATGACGGGGGCGGGGCCGTGCTGCGGCATCCGCCCCCGTGACTGGTCGATGTGGCGGCGCGTGCGGCGCTAGGCCTTCAGGGTGATGGCCCTGGCGGCGTCCAGCAGCGCGGCGAGGTCCGCGTCGGTATGGGCGAACGAGACCATGGCCGCCTCGAAGGGCGACGGCGCGAGGTAGATGCCCTTGTCGCGCATCTGCTTGTAGTAGCTGGTGTACAGGGCCGCGCTGGCGGTCTTGGCGCTGGCGAAGTCGGTCACCGGCTGGTCGGTGAAGAACACCGTGAACATGGAGGCCAGGGTGTTCACGCGCACGGGCACGCCCTTGGCCGCGAGAATCGTTTGCAATTCCTCCGCCATGGCGGCCACGCGGGCCTCCAGCGCGTCGTAGTCGGACTTCTTCAGTTCGGCCAGGGTGGCGATGCCCGCCGCCATGGCCAGCGGGTTACCGGACAGGGTGCCCGCCTGGTACACCTCGCCGCAGGGGGCGATGCGGCGCATCAGGTCGGCCCGGCCGCCGTAGGCGCCCACGGGCAGGCCGCCGCCGATGATCTTGCCGAGGGTGGTCAGGTCGGGCGTGATGCCGAAACGCTTCTGCGCCCCGCCGTAGTTCACGCGAAAGCCGGTGATCACCTCGTCGAATATCAGCAGCGCGCCGTGTTCCGTACACAGGTCGCGCAGGCCCTGCAGGAAGCCTTCTGCGGGCGGCACAAGGCCCATGTTGCCCGCCACCGGTTCCACGATGACGGCGGCGACGTCCTTGCCGTGCAGGGTGATCAGGTCGGTGACGGCGGCCAGATCGTTGTAGGGGGCCAGCAGGGTGTCGCGTACCGTGGCCTCGGGCACGCCGGGGGTGCCGGGAATGGACAGGGTGGCTACGCCGGAGCCAGCGCTGGCCAGGAAGGCGTCGGCATGGCCGTGGTAGCAGCCCACGAACTTGACCACCTTGTTGCGGCCGGTGACGCCGCGCGCAAGGCGCAGGGCGCTCATGGTGGCTTCGGTGCCGGAGTTGACCATGCGCACCATTTCCACGCCGGGCAGGGCGTCGATGACGGCCTCGGCAAGGCGCACCTCGTCCTCGCAGGGCGCGCCGTAGCTGGTGCCCCGGTCCACGGCGGCGTGGATGGCGGCGGCCACCGCTGGGTGGGCGTGGCCGAGCAGCATGGGGCCCCAGGACTGCACGTAGTCGACGAAGGTGACGCCATCCACGGTGGTCAGGCTGCTGCCCTTGGCATGGGCCACGAACAGGGGGTCGCTGTCCACGCCCAGGCAGGCCCGCACGGGGCTGTTGACCCCGCCGGGGATGAGTTGCTGGGCGCGTTCGAAAAGTTCCTTGGAGCTGTGGGCCATGCTGCGTTCTCCGTGGCGTGCGTGAGGTTCCGGAGGAAACCCGCGCGGGGCGGGCATGTTTCGGTGTTGGCGGGGCAGGGCCGCGCGGCGGTGTCCTGCGGTTATCGCGGGCGCGCTGCCGATGGAATCCGTATTTTGCCGCCGGGCGGCGTTGGCTCGGCATTTTTGATGCTCACGTACAAGAGTACGCTGCGCTCAAAAATGCCTATCCGCCTTGCCCTGCGGGCAAAACCCGTAATTCCTGACATCGCGTCCGCACCAGCCACCCGCGACGGAAGACCGTCGCGGGCATAAGGAAGAAAGGCCGTTTCCGGAGGGAAAAATGGGTGTCAGGGCCGCGCGGCGCAGAGTGCGCGTCTTCCGGCTTCGCGCCTAGTCCGGGAAATAGACCATGGAGGTCTTCTTCAGTTCGCGCAACGATTCGAGCACGGCATAGTCGTCGAGCACGGTTTCGCGGCGCAGCTGTTCGATGACGTCCATGTGCTCCGTTTCGTGGCGGCCGTGGATCATGGTGTACAGTTCGTAGGGCCAGTCGGGGGCGGACGAGGGCCGGTAGTACACGTGCGAGATCAGCGGGTGCTCGGCGGCCTGCTTGCCCGCCTCTTCGGCCTGCTGTTCCGTGACGCGCCAGGCCACCATGGCGTTGTGGGTCCATCCGGCGCGCTGGTGCTTGATGCTGGCGCCGAAGCGGCGGATGGCCCCGTCTTCCTTCATGCGGCGCAACAGGGCGAGCACGGCGGCCTCGTCGGCGCCCACGGCGGCGGCGATGTCGGCGTACGGGGTGGCGCTGTCGGGCAGGCTCTTCTGCACGATGGCCAGGATGCGGCGCTCGGTTTCGGTGAACCGGGGAGATGTTGGGGACGCGGTGTCGTCGGGACGGCTCATGGGAGTCCTCGTTCGGTTGCGGTTCGACACACGCTGATACCCCGTCCCTCCGGACGACGCAACCCGCGGACGGAGTACCGCCTTGAAGCGGACCGCGCTTTGCCATATCCTTTCGCATCATTGACACACCACGCGCCGCATCCGGCCACGGAGTACACGACATGACCAGTGACGCCATGCGCATCGCCGTCATCGGGGGGGGCAGCTGGGGCACGGCCCTGGCCCACCTGCTGGCGGGCAAGGGCTACGACGCGCGCCTGCTGCTGCGCGACGCCGAGGTGGCGCGGGCCGTCAACACCCGGCACGAGAACCCGCGCTATCTGGCCGGGCTGGCCCTGCACCCCGGCGTGCGTGCGTATGTGACTGCCGGTGACGCGCTGGATGGCGCGGACGTGGTGCTGTCCGTGGTGCCCTGCCAGCAGGTGCGCGGGGTGCTGCGCGGGCTGCGGCCGCTGCTGCCGCGCGAGGTGGTGCTGGTCAGCGCCAGCAAGGGCGTGGAGACGGGGAGCATGCGGACCATCGCCGAGATGGTGGCGGAGGAACTGGAAGGGCTGGACCCGCGCTGTGCGGTGCTGTCCGGGCCGTCCTTCGCGGCGGAGGTGGTGCGCAGCCTGCCCACGGCCGTGGTGCTGGGCTGCACGGACGCGGAACTTGGCGCGCGGCTGCGCGAGGTGTTCTCCACCCCCGGCTTCCGTACCTATTCCAGCACCGACGTGCGCGGGGTGGAGCTTGGCGGCGCGGTGAAGAACGTCATCGCCATTGCCGCCGGGCTGTCCGACGGGCTCGGCTTCGGCAGCAACGCGCGGGCCGGGCTGATCACGCGCGGGTTGGCGGAAATGTCGCGGCTGGGCGTGGCGCTGGGCGCGCGGGCGTCCACCTTCATGGGGCTTTCCGGCCTTGGCGATCTGGTGCTGACCTGCACCGGCGACCTTTCGCGCAACCGGCAGGTGGGCCTGCGCCTGGCCGAGGGGCGGGCGCTGGCGGACATCGTGGCCGAGATGCGCATGGTGGCCGAAGGGGTGAAGACCACCGAGGCCGTGCACGACCTTGCCGCCGCCATGGGCGTGGACATGCCCATCACCGAGGCCATGTACAGCGTGCTGCACGACGGGGCGAACCCGCACGACGCGGTGCGCGAACTGATGACGCGGGAACTCAAGGAAGAGTGAGTTGTCCGGCTGCCTTGGCTACCCGGGCAGCCACTGCACCCACAGCCTGCGGTCGCGCGGGCCGTCGAATTCGCAGAAGTACACCCCCTGCCACGTGCCAAGGCGCAGCCGCCCGCCATCCACGATGAGCAGCAG
>JALHHV010000527.1 GCA_022837365.1 Desulfovibrio sp.
TTCTGGTTGGTGGCGGCGATGAGCCGCACGTCCAGCGAGACGGGCCTGCGCCCGCCCAGGCGTTCCACCTGCTTCTGCTCCACCACCCGCAGCAGCTTGGGCTGAATGGCCAGGGGCATGTCGCCGATTTCGTCCAGCAGCAGGGTGCCGCCCTGGGCCAGCTCGAACTTGCCGGGCTGGGACGTTGCCGCGCCGGTGAACGCGCCCTTCTCGTGGCCGAAGAGTTCGTTTTCGAAAAGATGCTCGGGAATGGCCGCGCAGTTCACCTTCACGAAGGGGGCGGCCGCGCGGGGCGACAGCGCCCGGATGGTGTCCGAGGCCAGTTCCTTGCCGGTGCCCGATTCGCCCATGATCAGCACGGTGGTGTCCAGCGGGGCCACCTTTTCGATGAGCGCCTTGACCTCCATGATGGCCCGGCTTTCCCCGATGATGCGGCTGGCCGGGCCGTCGCGGCGCAGCGAGTCGCGCAGGGCGGCGATTTCCGCCTGCAACCTGCGCTTTTCCATGGCCCGGCGGATGACGATGTCCATTTCCTTCAGGCTGAAGGGCTTGGAGAACACGTCGTAGGCGCCCAGCTTCACCGCCTCCAGCGCCAGTTCGCGCGTGGAGTAGGCGGTCATGACGATGATGTCGGTGCCGGGCGCGGCGGAGAGCAGGTGGGGGATGGCCTCCACCCCGGACATGCCGGGCAGCATCACGTCGGACAGCACAAGATCGAAGCCGCCGCCGCGCAGCAGGGCGACGCCGTCCTCGGCGCGCCCGGCCACGGTGACGCGGTGGCCGCGTTCTTCCAGCGCCTCGCGCAGCATGGACTGGAAGGCGGTGTCGTCTTCGATCAGCAGGATGTGGCCGCTCATGCGTTGCCGCTCGTCCGGATGCCGGTGTATGGGGCGGGGCATGCGCCGCACGCAAGGCGGTGGCGCGGTGCCCCAGGGGCGCGGCGTCGCGGCGGCGAGGCCGGACGGCGCGCAAACTGCGCGGAAGCCTACAACGGTCCGCCGGGGAGGGCAAATGCTTAGATTTGCACACCTGTCCGCCCATCCGGACTTCGGTGCGGGGATATGTCCTTGTGCGTGAAGGGGTTGTGCGCG
>JALHHV010000069.1 GCA_022837365.1 Desulfovibrio sp.
GGCCACGGGGCCGCCCGCCTTCAGCAGCAGTTGGGCGCGCCCGGCCACGAACAGCCCGCCCACGGCCACCGCGCCCGTCACCATGTGCAGGTAGCGCGGCAGCAGCGAAGGTTCGCCCCAGTTCAGCAGGGTGCCGCCGGGCGAGGCCGTGTAGCCGGTCCAGCGGGCCGGGTCCAGCATCAGGGTGGCGTTGTTGGTGAGCACGAAGGCGTTGACCAGCAGCAGCGCCACGCTGATGCCCGCCACCAGCGTGCGGCGCGGGCCGAGCACGGCGTGCCCCAGGCCGTACAGGTAGAAGCCGTAGTAGGCCATCATCACGAAGCCCACGATGCCCAGCCACCACACGGCCATCAGGATGGAACTGGGGTAGATGAACTGCCCGTACAGCACCTGCAGGAACAGCAGCGGCGGCACGCCAAAGTTCACGGCCAGCGCCATGGCGCGCGGCACCCAGGCCGCCGTCTCGCGGATGTCCGTGTTGATCTGGTCATTGGGTGCGAACGGCGTGCGCAGCGACCGGAACAGGGTGATCACCGCCGTGCCCAGCACCACGTTCATGAACAGCAGGTGCACCACGAAGGTGAGCAGCAAGAGCGCCTGGAACCAGCCCCACGGCCCCGGTATGGGGTCGGGCACGGGCACCAGCGCGGCGGGCGGCAAGGCCGGGGTCATGCCGGTTTCCTCCTGGGTTCGCCAGCCGCCGAGGTCACGCGGGCCGGCGTCGTCTTTGGCGATGCGGGCGGATGCGCCACACGCGTTGCGCGAAATCCGTGCCCAACGCCGATCAAGGCTGACGTGAATACTTGCATTGTTCCCCAATTTGCCTAACCGGGCAAGCGGTTCCGATGAAAAATCAGGCCGCGCGTCCAGCGGCCGCGCATCCGCCGACGTTGAAGAACGCGCGGCGTCGGCGTATATGGTGAAGTCCGGCCATCGCCCGCTCGGCGCGTCGCCGCGCCGCCCCGCCCCCGCCCCGCGCCGCCCGGCCGTGCTGCTTGCCCTGCTGGGCCTGACCCTGCTTGCCTGCTTCGCCCCCCAGCGCTCCGGCCTGCTTGCCCCCCGGCCCGCGCTGGCGTCCCAGGCCGCGCCCCCGGCTGCCGACGCGGCATCGTCCCTGCCGGGCGACGCGCCCAGAGACGCACCGGACGGCCAGCAGTCCATGGACGTCATCTGGCAGACGCGCGGCCAGGAACTGACCACGCTGGTGGAGGAAACCGACCGGCTGCGCAAGTCGCTGCCGGACATGGTCAAGACCCTGGACGCCCAGGTGGCCGCCGTGCAGCGCGACTACCAGCGCCTGTTCGCGCTGTACCAGCTGAGCCGCAACCACCCCAGCGAAATGGCCGCCATCCGCCGCCAGATGGCCTCGGTCCAGCGCACCCTGCTGGGCCGCCTGGCCCCCATGGAATCCATGGACGCCGCCGTGCGCCAGCGCCTGGACGACTTCAACGCGCTGGACAAGGAACTTTCCGGGCACCTGGCCGCCGAACGGTCCAGCGACCTTTCCAAGGATCTCTCCGAATACCTCGCCAAGCTCACCGAGGGCCGCAGGAACCTGACGGCCCTGAGCACCCGCCTCACCCGCGCGCTGGACCCCGGCCATGCGGTGGCCGCCAAGCTGGCCCAGGCCCTGGAGCAGATCGACGCGCAACTGCCCGCGCTGTGGCGCACCTACTATCTGGTGGCCTCCAGTTCGCTGATGGACCTTCTGGTGTGGCAGTCGCTGCCCGCCAACCTGGCCGCATGGTCCGACACGGTGGAGGTGCGCCTGGCCACGGAATTCCCGCAGAGCGCCCGCGACTGGGGCGCGCTGCTGCTGCGTTTCGCCTTCCTGGCCGTGCCCCTGTTCCTGCTGGGCAGGCTGGCCCTGCGGCGCGGCTGCGAGCTGCCCGGCGGCTGGGCCCAGAGCTGCCGCAACGTGGCCGCCCGCAGCTGGCCGTGGATCGCCATCGGCATCGCCCTGCACTTCGCCTCGTGGACGCGCGGCGGCGAGGTGTACCGGGCCGTGGTGGTGCCCGCGCACCTGCTGCTGCTGTGGGGCGAACTGACCCTGGTCTGGAGCCTGCGCGCCACCGGCCTGGCCGGGGTGCCGCAACGCTCGCCCCTGTCGCTGCTGTTCGCCCCGGCGGCCATCGGGGTGCTGCTGCTGTTCCTGAACCCGCCCGCCGTGCTGCTGGCCCCGGTGTGGGCGCTGTGCATGGTGGCGGTGCTGGCCCTGCGCGCCCGGCGCGGCAAGCCCCGCGTGCTGCCCCTGCTGGAGCGGGTGCTGCTGGCCTGCGAGCCCGCGCTGTGCGTCGTCTCGCTGCTGGCGGCGGTGTTCGGCTGGGCGCGGCTGGCCATCCCGTTCTTCCTGGTGGGGCTGGCCCTGGCCGTGGCCCTGCAACTGGGCGCGGTGCTGGTGGCCCTGGTGACCCTGCTGGCGGAACGCCTGCCGGAAAAGGGCATGCGCGCCCTGCTGCGCGGCCTGGTGCTGGGCCTTGGCGCGCCCGCCATGTGGGTGGTGGCCGCCGCCACCCTGCTGCCGTGGATGTCCGCCTTCCCCGGCGGGCCGTACATGATGCGCCAGGCGCTGGAACTGAACGTCAACGTGGGCTCGGTGTCGTTCAACTCGCTGCGGGTGCTGGGGCTGGTGCTGCTGTTCTACCTCACCCGTTCGGCCATCGCCGTGGGCACCTCGTTCCTGGAAAACCTGCCCGCCCGCCTGCCCCGCGTGGAGCGCGGCGTGATTCCGCCGTTGCAGACCGGGCTGACCTACGCCCTGTGGGCGCTGTTCGGCCTGGTGGTGCTGAACGCGCTGGGCGTCAGCCTGACCAGCATCACGGTCATCGCCGGGGGCCTCAGCGTGGGCCTGGGCTTCGGGTTGCAGAACATCTTCAACAACTTCTTCAGCGGGCTGATCCTCATCTTCGGCCGCTCGCTGCTGGAAGGCGACATCATCCAGATCGGCGAGACGTGGGGCACGGTGCGCAAGATCAGCATCCGCTCGACCACGGTGGAAACCTTCGACAACGCCGTGATCTTCGTGCCCAACTCGGAATTCGTGTCCAACCGGCTCACCAACTGGAGCCGCAACAGCCTGCGCATCCGCCGCGCCATCAACGTGGGCGTGGCCTACGGCTCGGACGTGGACAAGGTGACCGAACTGCTGCGGCAAGCGGCGGCCGACCACCCCCGCGTGCTGCGCGACCCCGCCCCCGGCGTGCAGTTTCAGGACTTCGGCCCCAGCAGCCTGGACTTCGTGTTGCAGGTATGGGTGGATGACCTGAACTACGGCGGCTCCACCGCGTCCGATCTGCGCCGGAACATCGAGCGGCTGTTCCGCGAGAACTCCATCGAGATGGCCTTTCCGCAACTGGACGTGCACGTGCGCGGCGTCGAAGGGCTGCCCGGCCCCACCCCGCCCGCGGCGGAAAGCCAGGGCGGCCCCGGCGGGGACGGCGACGCCTCCCGCGACAAGGTCTGACGGCCCCATCCCGCGCCGCCGATATAACAGGGCGCCAGAAGTGTCGTTTTTTCAAAAATGGCATTTCTGGCGCTTGTTTTTCCCGCTAATTGTTAAAACGACCTTGCCCAGAATCGCTCCGCCCCCCGCCCCGACCACACCGCAACATCCTTGAATCGTTTCCTGATTTCCCTCGCCGCCCCGCCCCGCCGCCACGGAACCATCCTTGCAACGCAGCGGGCATGCCGTGCACGCTGCAAAGCCTGAAACTCAAGGCCCTCTACGCCATCAGCCAGGTCTTCGACCGGGCCCTGGACCTCGAACAGTCGCTGGAGGACGTGCTGCGCGTGCTGTCGGAAACCCTTTCCATGAAGCGCGCCACCATCACCCTGCCCGACCGCGAGACCGGGCAACTGGTCATCGCCGCCTCGCACGGGCTCACCCCCGAGGAACGCGGGCGCGGCGTGTACCGGCTGGACGAGGGGGTGACGGGCGCCATCTTCCAGACCGCCCGCCCGTACATCGTGCGCGACGTGCGCACCGACCCGCTGTTTCTCGACCGCACCGGCGCGCGCAAGGTGGAGAAGGGCAAGATATCCTTCCTCGGGGTGCCCATCCTGAAGCAGGGCGCGCCCATCGGCGTGCTGAACGTGGACCGCCTGTTCAGCGACGAGGTCTCCACCTCCGAGGACGTGGAATTCCTGGGCATCGTGGCTACCCTGGTGGCCCAGTTCCTGAGCCTGAACGAACAGGTCAACGAGCGGGTGGACACCCTGCGCCGCGAAAACGTCAAGCTGCGCACCCGCGTGCTGGACGAGCGGGGCGACTACATCGTGGGCCGCAGCGCTGCCATGCTCGACGTGCAGCGCCAGATAGAGCGCGTGGCCCCCACCAGGGCCACGGTGCTGCTGCTGGGCGAATCGGGCGTGGGCAAGACGCTCATCGCGCGGCTGCTGCACAACCTTTCCGACCGCATGGTGCACCCCTTCGTGAAGGTGAACTGCGCCTCCATCCCGGAAACGCTGCTGGAGGCGGAACTGTTCGGCCACGAGAAAGGCGCGTTCACCGGCGCGGCCACCGGCCGGGCCGGGCGCTTCGAGGAGTCCCACCGGGGCACCATCTTCCTCGACGAGATCGGCGAACTGCCGCCAAGCGTCCAGGCCAAACTGCTGCGGGTGATCCAGGACCGCGAATTCGAACGGCTGGGCAGCAACCTGACCCACCGCGTGGACGTGCGCATCGTGGCCGCCACCAACCGCGACCTGGCCCAGCTTTCCGAGCAGGGGCGCTTTCGCCAGGACCTGTACTACCGGCTGTGCGTGTTCCCCATCCGGGTGCCGCCCCTGCGCGAACGCCCCGACGACGTGGAACGCCTGCTCAACCACTTTCTGGCCAAGGCCGCGCGCGACTACCGCCGGGTGATCACCCTGGCCCCGGACGCGCTGGGCCTGCTGCGCCGCCATGAATGGCCCGGCAACGTGCGCGAGATGGAAAACCTCATCGAACGCCTGGCCATCCTGTCCGAGTCGGGCCAGATCGACCGGCGCTTCCTGGAACCGCTGCTGGAACATTCCGCCACCGAGAACGCCCAGCCCGACTGGCCGTATCCGGCCGCGACGGCGGACATGGGGGGAACGGGGGGAGCGGGGGGCATGGCGGGCGTGGGGCCGCCCCTCCACGACACCCACACCGGGCACGCCGGGCACGCCGGCGGGAATGCCCCGCACGCGGATTCCCACCCCACCACCCTGCGCGACATCGAGCGCAACGAGATCATCGCCGCCCTGCGCCGCAACGGCTGGGTGCAGCACCGCGCCGCCGCCGCGCTGGGCATCACCCCGCGCCAGATGGGCTACCGCATCCGCAAGATGGGGCTTTCCGGCCTGGTGGCCGGGGAACGCGCCCGCCGGGGCGACTGACGCGCGCACCATCCTCCACCGGCCACGCGGGCATTTCGGGAGCCTGCCGTGGCCGCCGTGTCCCCCCTGTCCGTTGTCGCCATGCGAAAGGGCGGCCCCCATGGGGGCCGCCCTTCGTGTGCACTGCCGTTCATCCGGCGGTCCGGACCAGCCGGGCCTACGCCTTGCTGGCCTCCCCGTCCTGGCCGTCCTGGCCGTCCTGGCCGCCCTCGCCGTCCTCACCACCCGGCGCGCGCTCCGCCGGGCAGCCGGCCTGCTCGTGCAGGTAGAACTGCGTGGGAAAACGCCCGTCGGTCTGGGGCACCTGGAGGCCCAGCCGGGCCTCGTGGTTGATCAGGATGGGGCCGGTAAGGTTCAGGGCCGTCTTTTCGGGCCGTCCCGGCGGAATGGACACGGTGACCAGCACGGCCACCTGCCGGATGGTGCGCAGCCGCAACAGCTTCTGCTCCGCGTCGCCGACGCGGATGGGATAGTCGTCGAGGAAGCTGTACGGGTCGCCCACCAGCAGGCCCAGACGCGGGTCGTCCATGCTTTGCAGGATGAGGAAGGGCGCGCCCTCGCGCAGTTGCAGCAGCGTGAACTCGTGCCTGTCCTCGAAGCCCATGAGGCCCCGGGGGAAGTACAGCACCTTGTCCAGCGCCACCCTCTGGCGGCCGAGCCGGGTCTGGATCACTCTTTCGTTCTGTCGTGCCATATCTGTGTCGCCGCAAGCAGGTCAGCGTTGCTGGTTTCGAGCGCCATGCGGTTTTCCTCCATGACGCGCCGGTAGACTTCCTCTCGGTACACGACCATGTCGCCGGGCACGTCGAGCCCGATCTTGACCTGCTTTCCCTGCATGCCAAGGATGGTGATGCGGATGTTGTCGCCGAGGTACAGGCTTTCGCCCGGCCTGCGCGTAAGTATGAGCATGGGTGCCGCCGGCCCTTACAGGAAGTTCGTGAGATTCATCTGCATGATCATGGAGGACGACTTGAGCACGCTGTTGTAGGTCAGCTGCTGCTGCGCGAGCTGCGTCATCAGCTTGGCCACGTCCACGTCCTCTATGCTGCTCATGCGCATGGTCTGGTCGTCTTCCTGCGACTCCAGGATGCCCTGCACCACGTCGAGCCGGTTTTCCTTGCCGCCCACCCGCGCCGCCGCCGTCAGGATGACCTTGGAGGCGGTGCCCAGTTCGTCCAGCGCCTGCTGGATGCCGGTCTGGCTGTTGGTTTCGGTGAAGGCTATCAGCCTGCCCAACACCTCGAACATGTTGCGCCCGTCGCCGCCGTACACCGCCGTGGCTCCGGACTGCCCCGGCGCCTGGTACAGCCCGCCGAAGATGTCCTTGCCCACGTTGTTCACCGACATGTATTCGCCGGGCGAAATCTCGTACTCCAGCGAGGCGCGGTGCGGCCGGATGACGAACTGGTCGCCCGCCGTCAGCGCGTTGCCCCCGTTGGAGGCCAGGGTCAGGAAGCCGCCGGGCACCAGCAGCGACACCGGGCCGCCCGTGCCCGAGGCGGTGGCGGGCACCCAGCTGGAGCCGCCGTCCATGCTGTACGAATAGCTGATGGCCCCGTTGAGCGTGCCCGACTGGTCGATGCGCACCATGACGTCGCGCGGGAACGACCCGTCGGCCGTGGCCGCGATGTTGGCGGCGCCGTACCGGTCGGCCGTGAGGCCCGTGGAGTTGAAGTCGTCGCCCTTGTAGATGGCCGTGGGCCGGATGTACAGCCAGGTGCCGTTGTCCGTCTCGTGGTCGTTGGCGGTGTCCACGGCGGTCACCGTGGCCCCCGGCGTCATGGTCAGGCGCGCCCCGCCCAGCATCACCGGCGCGGCGTTGGAGGCCAGGGTGCCGGTCTTCCAGGTGGCGCCGCCGTCCTCGGAATAGCGGTAGTCCAGCGCGTCGGTGCCGATGGTGCCGCTTTCCAGGAACTGGAACACGATGGTGTTGCTGGCCCCGCCCTCCACGGTGAACGAGGTGCCCGCCATGGCCGGGTCGTTGGCGGTGACGGCCAGCCCCGCGACGTAGGCGGCGTCCTCGATCTTGTGCCCGGCGAAGATGTGCCGCCCCTCGTTCTCGGTGTTGGCCAGGTTGATGAGCTGCTCGTACAGCTCGCGCATTTCGTAGCTGATTTCCTTGCGGTTCTCGGGGCTCACCGTGCCGGTGGCCGCCTGCTCGGCCAGCGCCTTGATGCGGGTGAGCACGGTGCTCACCTGGGTCAGCGTCTTGTCCGCGAGGCTCAGCCAGCTTTCGGCCTGGCTGACGTTCTTCTGGTACTGCTCGTTGGTGGCCAGCGAGGCGCGGTAGTTCAGGATGCGGGCCATGCCCACGGGATCGTCCGAGGGGCGGTTGACCTGCTTCTGGCTGGACGCCTGCATGTTCGATTCCATGAGATTGGACAGCGCGTAGTTCATGTTCGAGACGTAGTTGTCGAACATGGTCCGCTGCGAGACGCGTCCTGCCATGGGAGACTCCTTCCGTCGCTACTGCTTGAGGCCCAGCAGCGTCTGCATCATCTGGTCCGCCGTGGTCACCAGCTTGGCCGCCGCCTTGTAGGCGTGCTGGAACTTGACGAGGTTCGCCATCTCCTCGTCCAGGTTCGCGCCCACGGTGGCCACGATGGCGCTGTAGTATTCCGACAGGGTCTGCGAGCTGGCCCGCTCGAAGGTGGTGGCGATGGTCACTTCCTTGGTGGCCAGCCCGGCGATGGCCGTGGCGGTGTCGTTGTCGCCCGCGTTGGCCTCGCTGCCGCCGTTGATCTTGCCGGCATTGATGAAATTGGTGTCGCTGCGCACGTCGGGCCGCACGGCGATGGTGGACGCGTCCGAACCCTGGAAGTAGGTGTTCAGCCCAAGGCCCGCCAGCAGGCCGGACGAATCCCCCCCCACGCCGAACTTGTAGCCGTCGTTGCTGCGCACCACCAGCTTGTTGTCCACGATGTCGGCGGTGATGTAGGTGCCGAAGGTGTTGTTCAGCGCGTCGCGCACGTCGTTCAGCGAATGCACGGCGGGGTCGAAATTCTGGATGCCCGGCGTGACCGAATCGAAGTCCAGCGGGCCCGAGGCGTTGGAAAGATAGGCCCCGCTGGCGGCATCGTAGACGTACATGCTGAAGTTGCCCGATTCCAGCCGGTCCAGCCAGGCCAGGCCCGAACTGTCGGACCCCAGGGCGATGGACGGGTCGGACACGCCGTAGGTGCCGCTCATGACCGACATGTGCGAAAGCCCGGCCCCCTGGCTGTGCAGGCGGTTCACTTCCCAGATCAGCGATTCCGACAGGGCGTTGATGCGGTCCACGTAGCGGCCCACCTGGGTGTCGCGGAAGATCATGTACCCGCCGATGGTCCCGCCGGTGATGCGCCGGGGGTTGTCGGTGCCGTCGGCCATGGTCTGGGGCGAAATGTTCAGGGGCGAGGTGGTGGGCGTTATCCAGTACACGCCGCTTTTGGGCGTGACGGTGAAGCGGTCGCCCGCCGTAAGGTCCTGGGTGGCCCCGCTGAAGTAGATGTCCAGCCCCTGCACCTTGACCTTCTGGTCTTCAGGGCGGGCGGCGAACAGCCGGTCGTTGCCGTTCTCGTCCTTGAGCCAGGTCTTGCCGCCGTCCAGCGAGACGCGGAACATGGCCGCGCCCGCGCCGCTGGTCACCGCGCCGGACTGCACCACGTCGAGGGTGTATTCGTACTCGTCCGAACCGTCGAAATGGACTTCGCCGTCGAAGTTCGAGCCGGGCGTCAGCGACGCCTGCGACTGCGGCCCCTGGTAGGCCAGCGAGAAGGCGTTCACCCCGTCCACCAGGGTGTGCCCGGCCTTGGTGACCACCGTGAACTTGCCGCTGCCGTTGTCGATGACGTCCACGTCGAGCTTTTGCGACAACTGGCGCACCAGCAGGTTGCGGTTGTCGATGAGCGTGTTGGCGTTGTTCTTGCCCGGCTCGTCGTGCATCTCGATCTGCCGGTTCAGCTCCGCGATCTGCTTGATCAGGTTGTTGGCCTCGCCCACTTCCTGCTGCAGGTACTGGTCCATCTGCTGCTGCATGATGCGCAGGTTGGACTCGGCATTCTGCAACAGCTTGACGAGGTTGTCGGAATGCGAAAGCAGGGCGTCGCGGCTGGCCTTGTCGTCGGGCCGCTGCGAAAGGGCCTGCCAGTCGGCGAAGAACTGCGACATGGCCGCGTTGATGCCGGGGGTGGACGATTCGTTGAACAGGCTTTCCACGCTTTGCAGCATTGCGTACTGCGCGTCCCAGCGGGACTGCTGCGAGGCCTTGTCCAGGTACGACTTTTCCACGAAGCCGTTGAAATAGCGGTACACCTCGGCCGCGTAGGCGCCATTGCCGATCTGACCCGGAAAGCCGTCGAGGGCGGGGTACTCCTCGAAGCGCACCGCCTGGCGCGAATACCCCACGGTATTCACGTTGGCGATGTTGTTGCCCGTGGTCTGGATGGCGGTCTGGTTCGCCAGCAGCGAAAGCTGCCCCATGTTGAGCAGCGAGGTGACACTGGCCATTTACAACCTCCCGCGGATGAGCGCCGCCTCGGCGCGCGCGGTGGTCATGCCGCCCTTGCGGCCGTAGGTCTCCTGCCTGGGCGGCATCAGGCGGCGGTGCAGGAAGTCCAGCAGTTCCTGGCTCTGGTCCAGCAGGGCCAGGGCCAGGTCCGCGTTCAGCGAGGCCTGCCGGGCGCAGTGCTGTTCCTGGGCGTCGATGCGCGCGATGATGGCGCGCACTTCCTCCGCCTGCTCCTCGGGCAGCATGTCGGCGTATTCCGAAAGCCGGGTGCGCTGCATGGCCGCCTTCAGGTCCACGCGCTCGCAGGCCAGCTGGCGCATCAGTTCGTGGATGGAGAATTCCACCGCGCTCACGGCGTCGGGGTCGCGGCCGCGCAGGTGGGCAAACTCTTCCTCAAGAAGCAGCGCCAGCACTTCAAGGCCCTTGGTCTGCCGGACAAGATTGCCGCGTATCTGGTCGTACATCTGGTTATCCTCCGGGGCGGGTCCGTTGTGCCGCAGGCCCCCCGGAAGCGAGGCTGCGCGCCGCGTATTCCGGGTTTACCGCCAGTTCGCCCTGCCGCACCTCGAAGTGAAGATGCGGCCCGGCAACGCGGCCCGTCCCTCCTGCCTTGGCAATTTCCGTGCCCGCCCGGACCACGTCGCCCTCGCGCACGTCCAGGCTGCCGTTGTGGCCGTAGAAGCTGCGCCAGCCGCCGGGGTGCTCCAGCACCACCAGCCGGCCGTAGTCGGCCCGCTCGCCGGCAAAGACCACCTTGCCGTCCCAGGCGGCGCGCACCGGGTCGCCCGCGGTGACGGCGATGTCCACGCCGGGATGCCAGGCCCGCTCGCCGGTGATGGGGTCGTTGCGCCAGCCGAAGCCGGAGGCGATGCGCCCCTCATGCGGCCAGG
>JALHHV010000528.1:0-422 GCA_022837365.1 Desulfovibrio sp.
CCGGACTTGTCCACCCGCGCCCCGGAGACGAGGCCCACGTAGTCGGTCACCGCCGTCATCTCCACGGTGGGAACGTTCACGCTGAACTGCCCGGTGGCGATGATGGCGGCATGGGTGTGGTGGCGCTTGCTGATGGCCACGCCGAGCAACGGCGGCCGGGAATTCACCCGCGTCAGCCACGCCGCCGCCATGAAGTTGGGCCTGCCGTCCGCCATGCTGCCCACGATGGTCTGGGCCATGGGCACCACGAAGGCATTGGGTCCGATGTCCACCCGTCCGGAAATGGTCGTCATGCCGTCCTCCTTGGGGTTGGGGGCGTGGGGCCGCCTACTTCACCAGCCGCCACAGCCGCACGTCGGCCGGGCCTTCGAAGACTTCGGCCGCCGCCTCGCGGAAGGCCAGCAGGTCGGGCGTGGCAAGAT
>JALHHV010000528.1:429-1518 GCA_022837365.1 Desulfovibrio sp.
TCCCGGCCGGGGCGGGCGGTGAGCATGGCGGTGACGGCCACGGGGTGATCGGCTTCGGACATGGGCGGTGCTCCTTGGGCTGCTTCCGGTGATCTGGTGATGGCCCCGCCGGGGACGTCGCGCCCATCCGCAGGCCATGGCGCACTGTGGCTCAACGGAAACGTTCCGGCAAGTACGCACCAGAAGGATACTGTCGAATCACGAAAAAACGGCGGAATCGCTCCCGCCGTCCTGGCTTCGTCATGTGCAAAGATACGGCGCTCAGGCCGCCCGGCACGGCACCGGCAGGTAGGGCAGGTCCACCAGCCGCGCATCCAGCGGAAAGCGCATGCCGTCCAGCCTGCGCGCCACCAGGGGCCGCACGCCCCGGCACACGTCGCGGGCCTCGGCAAGATGATCGCTGCCGATGGGGTCGATGCCCGTCACCGCCGACCCGTGCGGATCGCGCAGCACGTCCAGCACGGCGCGCACGCTGACGTCGATCATGTCGCGCAGGTAGGCTCGGTCGGCCGCATGGGGCATGACCCGGTGCATCAGCCGCAGCGAGCGCCGCCACGACTGCTTGCCGGTCATGGCCAGGCTGCCCTGGTACAGGCGCTTCTTGAAGGCGAAGGGCCAGTGCCCGCCGTGGGTGGCCTCCAGCAGGGTACGGTCCGCGGCGCCGTTGGGCAGGCGGAACAGGCGGGCGGCCTCGGCCGCGTCCCATTCCACCATGCGGTCGGCCTGCATCTCGACGTACACGTGGCTCAGCTTGCCGGTGCCGGGGGTGCCCCCCAGCAGCGTGGGCACGTAGTGGTTGTGGGCCACGGTGTCGGCGGCGAGGTGCGAAAGGTAGCCGCAGGCGTAGGCGTGCAGGCGCGGGGTGTCCGCCGCCTGGTACAGGGCGTGGCCGGTGCTCCAGTTGTGGCTGTGGCCGGGGGTGACGGTGCAACCCTTGCCGATGAAGATGTCGGCGGAAAGGCTGCCGTACAGGAAGGCGTCCGGGTGGGCCAGCAGGGCGGACCCCACGGCGGCGGGCAGGAGCGAGGCGTTCTGCAGCAGCCAGTGCGCGGCCACCATGTGCACGCCGGGACCCCAGGCGAAGGCCGC
>JALHHV010000070.1:0-1080 GCA_022837365.1 Desulfovibrio sp.
AAAGTAGGTTATCAGCAGGAGGAACCGACATGCCGTTCCAGCTACTTGCCGATTCCATGGTCACGATTCCCGGCGTCACCTGCACGGGAACCCGCCGTCTGCTCGCCATCAACGAAACCTGTTTCGCCATCCACCGCAGCGGGGTGCGCTGCCGCCGCACGGACACCTACCACCGGGCACGGGTGGAGGTGTTCCGCCTGTTCGCCCGGCAGGAGGACACGCTGACGCCCGCCCGCGCCGACGGCAGCGAGGGGGACTGGACCAGCGTGCTGCTGTCCTTCCGCCTGCGCGGCGAACCCTGCATGCCCAGGCGGAAGAAGGGCGCGCCGCCGCTGCCTGCCGTGGCGCGGCTGCCGTGGTGTCGCAGGCCCGCCCGCATCCTGGGCCTGAACGACGAGGCCGTGGCGCTGGCCATCCGTATGGACGGCGGCCCGGCCATCGGGGTGTGGGCGCTGCCGCCGGGGTACGCGGCGGGGCTGGAGGCAGGTGGTGCGGCGCACGCCGTCCCGGAGGACGCGCTGGACCTGCCGCTGCGCCGCGAGGACGTGCTGCTGGCCTGGCCGAGGTAGGGGCAAACGGGACTACATGCCGAACAGCAGGGCGCTGGGGCGGCGCAGCACGGCGGGCAGCGGGTCCAGTTCGGCGCGCAGGGCATCTTGCAGTGCGCGCAGGCCGCCGGGCGCGCAACCCGTTGCCGTAGGTGTAGTTGGCGGTGATGTAGACCAGGAACTTGCCGAACATGCGCACGGCGCGGGCCGGGCCATGCCGCCGGGCCAGCGCGTCCAGCAGGGCCAGCGGGGCCTCGCGCCACGGGGCGGGATTGCGGGCCGGGTCGTCGTCTGGCCCACCCACCAGCACCCCCGTCCAGGCCGCGAACACCCACGGGCGGGCCACGGCGATGCGCCCCAGCGACACGCCGTCGCAGCCGGTGTCGTCCAGCAGCCCGGCGCAGTCCTCCGGCGTGAACACGTCGCCGTTGCCCATGACCGGGATGGACACCGCCGCCCTGACCAGCCCGATGTGGGCGCGCCGGGGCGGCTGGGTGCGCCGGTCCGGGGCCACGCGGGGGTGGAAGACCAG
>JALHHV010000070.1:1107-8149 GCA_022837365.1 Desulfovibrio sp.
CGGGTCGCGCAGCAGGTCCGCGCCGCAGCCGCGCTTGACGATGGCCGAGACGGAACAGCCCATGTTCAGGTCCACGCCGAAAAAGCCTTCGGCCTGCACCCGGCGGGCGCCCTCGGCCATGTGCTCCGGCTCGGCCCCGAACAGCTGACAGACCAGCCGGGGCGGCTCGCCCTCGCGCCACGAAAACGCCTCGGACTTTTCCGGCCGTTCCGTAGGCACGGCGCGGGCGTTGCACATGCCGGTGAACAGCAGCCCGCAGCCGCCGTAGCCTTCCACCACCTCGCGGAAGGCGGCGTGGCCCAGCCCGGCCATGGGGGCCAGCCACAGCCGTCCCGGCACGGTGCGCCCGCCCACGGTCAGCGGCTGGCGCAGGCGCGCGGCAAGGGCGGCGTCATGCATGGCCGGGGGTGTGGCGCAGCAGTTCGTTGCCGTCCAGGTCACGGATGGACAGGGTGCCCGCCTCGTACAGGCCGTACGAGGCCACGTACCCGTCCTTGGGCAGGGTGGTGGAGCCCACGTTCCAGATGTGCAGGCCGTCCACGGTTTCCGCGCGGGGGATGTGGGTGTGCCCGCACAGGAACACGTCGCCGGGGGCCAGGCCGGGGAAACGGTCGGGCAGCTGGTGATGGTGCCCGTGGTTGGCCCAGATGCGCAGCCCGTCGGCGAATATCCACGCCGCTTCCGGCAGGGGAAAGCGCAGGACCATGGTGTCCACCTCGGCGTCGCAGTTGCCGCGCACGGCGATGATGCGCGGAGCCCAATCATTGAGCAGCGCCGCCACCTCGCGCGGGGCGTAGCCTTCCGGCACCGGGTTGCGCGGGCCGTGGTACAGCAGGTCGCCCAGCAGCACCAGGGCGTCCGGATGGTGGGTGCGGGCCAGTTCCAGCACCAGTTCGGTGCGCGGCAGCGAGCCGTGCAGGTCGGAGGCGATGAGCAGCTTCATGGTCGTCTGATTCCTGATGGTGAGGAAGGCGCGCCCGCTGTGCGCCGCGCCGGGAAGGGAACGGGCCGCCGCCCTGCGGCGGTGGCCCGGAACGTGGACGTATGCGGAAAAGCGGAAAAATGGCCGGGATGCGGCACGCGGGCTACACGTGCTCGACGGTAATCCTGCGCGGCGCGGCCGCCTCGCGCTTGGGCATGCGGATGGTCAGCACGCCGTTGGCCAGTTGGGCCGAAATGCGCGCGGCGTCCACCATGTCCGACAGGGTGAACACGGCGTGGTACTCCACGTCGCCGAACTCCATGGCGTGCACGCGGAGGCCGCCCGCCGGGCCGCAGCCGCAGGGGGCGGGCTCCGGAGGGGCTTTCACGTCCGGACCGGCGTCTGCCGTGGCCTCGCGTCCCCCATCGCGTCCCATGTCGCGGCAATCACCGAAGCGGGTCATGCCGCGCACGGTCAGTTCGTCGCCCTCCACGTCCAGCACCAGGCCGTCGTGGGCCACGCCGGGCATGTCCAGAAACAGGTGAAAGCCGTCCTCGCGCTCCACCAGGTCGGCCTGGGGGCGCATGCGCGGCGGCTGCCGCGACTGGGCGAACCGGCCCTGCCGGGCGCCTTCCGGCCCGCCCTGGCCGCCCCGTTCGTTCTGGCGGGCGGGACGGGACGCGGGATGCGGAAAACGGGGGCGGCGGTCTGGGGGCGTCACGGCTGTCTCCTGGGGGCTGTTTCCAAATTAGGATTTTCGTTCGTTGGCAAGGAAAACGAGCCTGACATGAGGGAATATACTCTTATCGTATTTGACCGAAATGGAAGGAGAAGTTTGACGCAGCCAACGGACGAAGGGACAATTTCGAAACAGCCCCTAGCGAACTTCGATATGCACGGTACGCGGCCGCACCGCCTGCGCCTTGGGCAGCACGAT
Source organism: Desulfovibrio sp. (assembly GCA_022837365.1). Lineage (GTDB taxonomy): Bacteria > Desulfobacterota > Desulfovibrionia > Desulfovibrionales > Desulfovibrionaceae > Cupidesulfovibrio. The sequence continues at coordinate 2,967 of JALHHV010000070.1, forward strand.
TTCCAGCACGCCGTCCTTCATGGTGGCCGTGGCCCGGTCGCGGTCGATGGGCACGTTCAGGGTCACCACCCGCTGGAAGGGGCCGGTGGGCCGCTCCTGCCGGTAGTACCGGCCGCGCACCACGGGCAGTTCGCCCTTGAGCACCAGGGTCTTGTCGGTGATGGTGATGTCCAGCCCGTCCATGTCCACGCCAGGCACCAGCGCCCGCACGCGGATGGCCGCGTCGTCCTCGCCGATGTTCAGCGGCGGAAACTGGGCGCGGCCGCGCGTGGCCGCCAGGGTGCGACCCGCGTCGCCCGCCAGGCGGTCGAGCAGGTTGGGAAATTCGTAGAACGCGCTGAAGTCGATGACCATGCGCACCTCTTCTGGTCGGCGGGTTGCGGACGGCGCCCGGCCACGGCGGACCGGGACCACGGCGGACCGGGGCCACGGCGAACCGGGGCCACACCGGCATAGCTAACACCCCCGGCGGCGCTGTCAATGAGGATGCGGGCGGGACGGGGCCGGGGTACGCTACTTCACCGAGCGCTGCCCCTGCTCCCACCGCTCGGCCGGGACAGCCTCCTCCACCAGCATCACGGGAATCTCGTCGCGCACGGGATAGACCACCTTGCACTGGGCGCACTTCAGGCCGCGCTCGTTGTCCACGGGTTCCACGGGCTGGCGGCACTTGGGACAGGCGAGGATTTCCAGCAGTTCCTTGTTCAGCGACACGGCGCACTCCTTGGTTGCATTGTGCGCGCACCATAGCCCGAAGCCGCCGCCTGCTCAAGCGGAGCGGGCGTGGCCGGTTTTCCGCGCGCCGTCGGCGGCATCGCCCCGCCGCCATCCCGGCTCCATCCCATGACAGCCCCGTCCGGGATGCCGGACGCCTTTGTTGACACCCGCCGGGGCGGCACGTAGCATCGCGCCGTACCCCGCCGCTCCGTCCGGCAACGCAACGGGCACGGGGCATCAGGCATCCGGAGCAGCCATGTCCATCCGTTTCATAGACCTGCATTCCCATTCCACCGCCTCGGACGGCAGCGACACCCCGGCGGAACTGGTCCGCAAGGCGGCAGCCGCCAGGCTGGCCGCCATCGCGCTCACCGACCACGACACCACGTCCGGCCTGGACGAGGCCGTCCGTGAAGGCCGCCGACTCGGCCTGGAGGTCATCCGGGGGTGCGAACTGGGCGTGCGCTGCGAACACGGCGAACTGCACATCCTGGGATTGTGGCTGCCCGAAGGCGACGCCCCCCCCTCGGGCTCAACCCCGCTGGACGCCACCCTGGCCGAACTGCGCGGCCACCGCGCCGCCCGCAACCGCCGCATCGCCGCGCAACTGCGCCAGTGCGGCGTGGACATCGAGTACGCCGAGGTGGAGGCCATCTCCGGCGGCGAATCGGTAAGCCGCCTGCACTTCGCGCGCATCCTGCACCAAAAGGGCTATGTGCCCACGCCGCAAGAGGCCTTTGCCCGGTACATCGGCCCCGGCGGCCGGGCCTACGTGGCCAAGGAAACCCTGTCCCCGGCCGAGGGCGTGGCCCTGCTGCATTCCGTGGGGGCCACCGTGGCCTTGGCCCACCCCATGCTGTTCCGCTACCCCGGCAACGGCTTTGCCGAATGGCTGGACGACACTGTGGCCGACCTGAAGCGCCACGGCCTGGACGCCATAGAAGCCTACCACAGCGAACATTCGCAGGCCGACACCCGCCGCTGCGTGGACCTGGCCGCCCGGCACGGGCTGGCCCTGACCGGCGGCTCGGACTACCACGGCGCGGGCAAGCCCGGCATCGCGCTGGGGCGCGGGCGCGGCGGCCTGCGCGTGACCACCGCCGTGCTCGACGACCTGAAGGAACGCAGACGCCGCCAGGGGCTGCCGGTGTAGGCGCGCGCACCCGCGCCCCACCGCCCCGCGCACTCCGCAAACCGACGGCGGGTCCGCCGCCGCCAACCACAGCCACCCACATCATGACCACCGGCTCCACATCATCCCCCCACGCATCCCCGCAAGACGCGGTCCCGCCCGACCCCGCGCGCCCGGCGCTGCCCGAACTGCTGGCCCCGGCGGGCGACATGGAAAAGCTGGACGCGGCCCTGCGCTACGGGGCCGACGCCGTGTACCTTGGCGGACGCGGCCCCAACCTGCGCGCGGGCGCGCAGGGCTTTGCGCCCGACGAACTGCCCGAGGCGGCCCGGCGCGCCCATGCCGTGGGCGCGCGCGCCTACTACTGCCTGAACAGCCTGCCCCACCAGCGCCACCTGCGCGACGTGGAGGCCGCCATCGACGAGGCCGACGCGGCGGGCATGGACGCCCTGATCGTGGCCGACCCCGGCGTCGCCCGCATGGCCCGCCGCCGCGCGCCGCGCCTGCCGCTGCACATTTCCACCCAGGCCAACACCGCCAACGCCGAGGCGGCCCTGTTCTGGCAGGACATGGGGGCCGCCCGCGTGAACATGGCCCGCGAGCTGGACCTGTCCGGCATCCGCGAGTTGGTGCGGGCCTGTCCGGGGCTGGAATTCGAGGCATTCGTGCACGGGGCCGTGTGCCTGGCCGTGTCCGGGCACTGCCTGCTTTCGGCGTGGATGAACAACCGCCCGGCCAACCTCGGCCAGTGCACCCACCCCTGCCGCTTCGAATACCTGGGCATGGCCCTGGCCGTGGAGGAAAAGACCCGGCCCGGCGAAATCGCGTGGGAGGCGGTGGAGGACGGCCCGTTCCACTCCAGCTTCTGGGCCCCCAACGACCTGTGCCTGGTGAAATACGTGCGCTGGTTCGCCGCCGTGGGCGTGGCCTCGCTGAAGATCGAGGGCCGGGTGAAGAGCGCGGGCTACGTGGCCCAGGTCACCGACGCCTACCGCACCGCGCTGGACGACCTGACCCGGCGCACCTTCCGGCACGAGGACTACCTGTACGAACTGCTGAACACCGCCAGCAGGCCGCTGTCCACGGGCTTCTTCCTGCCCGGCGGCAGGCGGCTGAGCCGGGGCCTGCCGCACGACGCCATGCGCCGCCCGGTGGTGGCGCGCATCGAGCAGCCCGCGGGGGACGGCGCGTGGCACGTGTCCGTGCGCGCCCCGTGGCGCGCCGCGCGGCCCATGGAACTGTTGCTGCCCGGCCTGCACCGGCCGGAACTGCACCCCGGCGACTTCCGGCTGGAGAACCACAAGGGCGAAACCGTGGACCAGTTGCACCCCGGCATGGCGGGGGTGCTGCACTGCGCCCACGAAGGGCTTGCCACCGGCCTGTTCATTCGGGCCTGATTGGGCCTGATCGGGCCTGACGGGCCGCTCCGCCCCCGGCAAACACAACTGGCGCAACCGGCCCAACTGGCGCAACCGCCACCCCGGCCCCGGCCGCGCAACCCCACGGAACACCCATGGCCCACGTGCTGATCATCGACGCCGACGCCGCCTTCGCCCAACTGGTGGCGGGCATTGCCGAAGGGCTGGGCCACCGGGCTTCGCGGGCGGGCGGGCTGGTGGAGGGCCGCCTGCTGGCCGACGACGCCGACGTGATCTTTCTGGCCGCCACCCTGCCCGACGGCAACGGCGTGGAGGCCATGCCCGGCCTGCGCGCCCTGCCCGGCCAGCCGGAACTCATCGTCACCGCCGAAGGGGGCGACCCGGACGGCGCGGAGCGGGCCATCCGCCACGGGGCGTGGGAATGGCTGCGCAAGCCCCTGCCCGCCGACCGGGTGGTGCTGCCGCTGCTGCGCGCGCTGGACTACCGCGCCCGCCTGCCCGCCCAGCGGCCCTCGTCGCGCCTGAAGCATTCCATCGTGGGGGTCAGCACGGCCATCCGCCGCTGCCTGGACGTGGTGGCCGAGGCGGCGGGCAGCGACGCCGCCGCGCTGGTCACCGGCGAGACGGGCGTGGGCAAGGAACTGTTCGCCCGGGCCATCCACGACAACAGCCCCCGCGCGGCCGCGCCCTTCGTGGCCGTGGACTGCGCCTCGCTGCCGCGCTCGCTGGCCGGGTCCATCCTGTTCGGCCACCGCAAGGGGGCCTTCACCGGGGCCGATTCCAACCGCGACGGCCTGGTGTTGCAGGCCGACGGCGGCACCCTGTTCCTGGACGAAGTGGGCGAACTGCCCCTGTCCATGCAGAAGATGTTCCTGCGCGTGTTGCAGGAGCACCGCTTCCGCCCGGTGGGCGGCCGTACGGAAATCACCAGCGATTTCCGGCTCATCGCGGCCACCAACCGCGACCTGGAAGACATGGCCGAGCGCAACACCTTTCGCAGCGACCTGCTGTACCGCATGCGCACGGTGGTGGTGAGCATTCCGCCGCTGCGCGAGCGGTGCGAGGACGTCACCGCCCTGGCCGGGCACTACCTGCCGCGCATCTGGGCGCGCTTCGCCCTGCCGGAAAAGGACATCTCGCCCGACTTCCACGAAACCCTGCTGGCCTACCACTGGCCGGGCAACGTGCGCGAACTCATCCACACCTTGGAGCGGGCGGTGCTGGCATCCCAGGACGCGCCCAAGCTGTTCGCCCGCCACCTGCCGGACTACCTGCGCATCTGCCTGGCCCGCACCGCCGCGCGCAACGGCGTGGCCGCCACCGATGGCCACGGGGGGCCGGGCGGCCCGTCCTGCCTGTACGGGATCGGGGAACGCGCCGTTCTTGCGGAAGCATCCCCCGAGGGCGGGCCAGCGGCGGCATCCGCCGAACCGGCAGCCCTCGCGGCCTCGGTCGAAGCGCTCCAGCGCGGAAACGCCGCGCACCGGAAAGCGGACGGCCCGCACCCCGCGCGGGACCGCACCGGCGTCACCGCAACCCCGGCCCGGTCAGCATCGCCAGTTTCGCCCGGCTGGGGGCCGCGCGCACCCTATGCCATCTACACCTCGCCGCACTACGCCCCGCCTCCGGAACCCACGCATGCCGGACCGTCTATCGGCGGGGCGGAACCGGTGCCGCAACCGGCCATGCAGGCATTCCATTCCGGCCCCGGCAGCCGGGAGGCCGCGCCCTTCCCCGGCGAACTGCCCCGCTTCTTCGATTTCCGGGACGCCCAGTTCACCACCTATCTGCGCGAACTGATGCGCCGGGCCGGGGGCGACATCCGCGCCGCCTGCGGCCTGTCCGGCCTTTCCCGCTCGCACCTGTACGATCTGCTGCGCAAGCACGGCATCCCCCCTCGCTGAGCCCCGGCATTGCCGCATCCCACCCGGCTGTCCGCCATCGCGGATAACCGC
>JALHHV010000070.1:8154-15064 GCA_022837365.1 Desulfovibrio sp.
ACGCCACACCGCTGCGACACGAGTGGCACGCTTCTTGGTAAGTATATGGCAACAGACAACGGGCATGTCGGTCGATGCCCGATCCGTGCCGGAGGGCGGTTGGACAAGGCCAGCCGGTACGGGGGAATGCGTCGGACGCATTCCATCCGCAGGGGTCCGTGGCGCAGTCGGTGCGTCGCGGGCGAAATCGGGGCGCGCCGTTCCATGGGGAACGGCGCGCCCCGCACGTTGTGGCGGAAGACGGGGGAAACACGCCACGCGATGGAGTGGCGGGTCACGGCGAGGAAAAACGGCGGAACGCGGGGCAGGAAGGGCCGTCAGGCGGTTTCGCCCAACAACTCCAGCACCTTCTGGCTGAGCAATTGCAGATCCGGCTTGGCGAACTGGGCATCCGCGCCCACCGATTCGCCCTTGTGGCCCAGCCGTTCCGAAACCAGCGACGAGAACAGCGCCACCGGCAGCGCGCGCAGCGCGGGGTCTTCCTTGATGCGGCGGCACAGGGTCAGGCCGTCCATGCGCGGCATTTCGATGTCCGACACCACCGCCTGCACCAGGTCGGCCAGGGGCGCGCCCCTCGCTTCGGCCTCGCGCCGCAGCCCGTCCAACATCTCCCACGCCTCCTGCCCGTCGGTGGCCTGCAACAGTTCGAACCGGCCGCCAGCCTCCAGCAGGCTGCGCACCAGGCGGCGCACGCTGCCGGAATCGTCGGCGTGCAGGATGCGGTAGCGGCGCGGCGGCAGGGTTGCCTGCGCCTCCTGCGCCGTCGTCGCCTCCGGCTCCCCGGCGGGCGTCCGGCCCATGGGCCGTTCCATGCGGATGGACAGGTCCGGGTGCATTTCGGCCACGATGCTTTCCATGTCCAGCAGGAACACCACCCGCTCGTCCAGCCGGACCATGCCGGTGATGGAATTGCGGCTGGCTTCCTGCAGGAAGCGGCCGGGGGCCTCCACGGCGGTCCAGCTGATGCGGTGGATGCGGTTCACCCCGGACACGAGAAACCCGGTGACGACGCCGTTGAACTCGGTGACGATGATCTTGGGTTCGCCGTGCGGGTCACGCCGGATGCCCAGGTATCTTGCCAGGTCCACCAGCGGGATGACCCGTCCGTCGCGGTGCGGAAAGGCCCCCAGCACCGCCGGATGGGGCATCTGCGGCAGCGAGGTGACGGGCTGCATGCGGATGATTTCCAGCACCTTGGCCACGTTGACGCCGTAACGCCGCAGCAGCGCGCCGCAGGCCGGCGCACCCGCCACGCCAAAGGCCGCCTCGGGGGATGCTTCCGCCCCGCAGGCGTCGCCGCCCGGCGCGCCCGATGCGACGGGCGCCGCGCCGTCGGGAGCGGCCTCGTCCACGAAGAACTCGACGATTTCGAGTTCGTTGGTGCCGGATTCCAGCAGAATGCCGGTCTGCCCCATGATCCCTCCCGGCCGGGGCGCTGGCCGTGCCATGCCCCCGTGAGAACCCGCGTGTGCGCCGATACGGTCCGCGCGGCCCGGCAGGTCGAGAGCCTGGACCGCGACCGGACTCGCCGCGCATGATATGTCGGAACCGTCCCCGGATGATGACGCCCGCGTGCCGCCCCGGCGACAAGCCGCCGGCGCGGCGCAAGGCATCGTCCGGCGCGGAATATAGCGCCTTTCCCCGCAAAGGGCCACCGGGCATGCGGGCATTTTGCGGCGGGGATGCGCCCTGCCGGATTCACCCGGCCAAGCTTGGCTAAGTCCGGCCAAGTCCGACCAGGTCCGGCCAAGCCCGGCCAGGTCCGACATGACGCGCGGTTTTCCCTTGCGCCGCGCCGCCGCCGGGCCTACAACCCGCAATGCCCCCGCAGGCTGCCGACCGGCGGCAGCCCCGCAAAACCCGATGCTCGTCCGGACAGCCATCCGCCCCGCCACACCGCCCACCGCCATGCCCACTCCGCACGCCCGCCAGCACGATGCCTCCGCCCCGTCCCAGCCCCCCGGCGCGCCGGGTGCGCCCTCGTCCTCCGCCACGGCTCCGGGCCACGGTCCGGGGCGCGGCGCGCACAGGCCCCCCGGCGGACGGGACCACCGGGAAAGGGCGGGCGGACGCCGCGCCTCGCGCATGGGCGTGGCCCTGCCGCTGCTGGCCTGCGCCGTGGCGCTGGGAGCCATCCTGGCCCGCGACCCCAAGCTGCTGGCCTGGCACGCGGCGTGGCCGGGGCTGGTGCGCCCCCTGCTGCACATGCTGGTGACCATGGGCGTGGGCCTGGCCGTGGGCCTGGCCGTGGAAGCCTTCGGCTGGACGCCGCTGCTGGCCCGGCTGGCCCGCCCGGTGACCCGCTGGGGCCGCCTGCCCGACGACAGCGGCGCGGCCTTCGCCACGGCCTTCCTGTCCGCGGCCGCGTCCAACTCGCTGCTCATGGAGGCCCACACGGCCGGGCGGCTTTCCCCGCGCGAACTGCGCCTGTCGTACCTGCTGAATTCCGGCCTGCCGGTGTTCCTGCTGCACCTGCCCACCACCTTCTTCGTGGTGGGGCCGCTGGCGCGCACGGCGGGCATCATCTACCTGACGCTGAACGGCGTGGCCGCACTGCTGCGCACGGCGCTGGTACTGCTGCTCACCCGGCGGGCGGGACCGCCGGAAAAGGCCGGAGGACCGCCGTCCGGCCAGCTTTCCGCCAGCCCGCGCGCTTCCGCATCGCACATGTCCGGATCGCCCATGTCCGGATCGCACATGTCCGGATCGCACATGTCCGGGCCGAACGCCCCCGTCACCCTGCCGGAACGCCTGCGAAGCGCCCTGGCCCTGGTGGGCACGCGGTTCCGCCGCCGCATCGGGCGCATGGCCCTGTTCACCGCGCCCACCTACCTTGCCATGTACGCCCTGCACCAGGCCGGGGTGTTCGACGCCCTGCGCGATCTGGCGGCCGGGGGCCTTGGCCTGGGCATCCTGCCGGTGGAGGCCGCCGGGGTGGTGGTGTTTTCCGCCGCAGCGGAATTCTCGGCCGGGGTGGCCGCTGCCGCAGCCCTGCTGGACGCGGGGTCGCTGGACACGGCCCAGACCGCCCTGGCCCTGGTGCTGGGCACCATCGTGGCCACCCCCATCCGGGCGCTGCGCCATCAGCTGCCGTCGCACACCGGCATCTTCACCCCCCGGCTGGGGCTGGTGCTGCTGGTGCAGAGCCAGCTGTTCCGCGTGGCCAGCCTGGCCGCCGTCACCGCCGCATGGTGGATTGCCGCGCACTAGCCGCCGACCTGTTCCCCTCAGCGCCAAACGACACGGACGGGACGGACACGGCAACCGCCGCGCCCGTCCCGTCCGTATTGGCCCGTTCGTATTGGCCCGTTTGCATTCGCCGGGCCACATTCGCCGGGCCGGGAAGCACCGCCTACTTCGTGTTGTCCTTGGTGATCTCGTCGGGTTCGTTCATGGCCCCGCGCAGTTCACGCACGGCCTTGCCCAGTGTCCTGCCCAGCTGGGGCAGCTTGTCCGGCCCGAAAACGAACAGGGCCACGATGCCGACCACCAGCAGATGCATCGGCTGAAACAGTTCTCCGATCATGGTTCCGTCCCGTGAAGGCGCATGATGCGCGCAAAAGTGCCGCCCACCGCGCGCGGTGCATGCCGGGATACATTCCCGACTCCGCACGCTTAGGCCATCGCATACGCCCGAATGCTACAATGCGCCAACTTGTGCAAGCACGGCCCGCATTGTGCGGGCAACTTGCACAAACAACCGCAACCCCGAACCCCGGAAGGCCCTAGCCGTCCACCGCCTGCTTCGCCGGCAGCCGCACCGTGAACCGCGCCCCTTCGCCGGGCACTCCGTCGCAGGCGATGCTGCCGCCGTGGGTGCGCACCACGATGAAGTAGCTGACCGCAAGCCCCAGCCCGGTGCCCACGCCCGGCGGCTTGGTGGTGAAGAACGGCTCGAACACCCGGCGGCGCACCTCCGGCTCGATGCCCGGCCCGTTGTCCTCCACCACGATGACCACCTCGTCGCCTTCGCGCCGGGTGGCCACCCGCAGGGCGGGCGACTGCCCGGCCGGATAGCGTTTTTCCGCCATGGCGTGGGCCGCGTTCTTGAACAGGTTCAGCAGCACCTGTTCGATCTCGGTGGGCACGCAGGTCAGGGTGTCGTCGTTCTCCGCATAGTCCCGCACCACCTGCACCTTGCGGAAATCGTACTGGCGGCGCAGGTCGTAGTCGCTGCCCGCCAGGGCCAGCGCCCGCTCGGCCAGCGAGTGCGCCCGCGCCGTGGTGCGCCGCCCCTGCCCCGGCCGCGTGAATTCGAGCATGGTGGCGATGATGTCCGCCGCGCGGGTGCCCGCGTCGCGGATGCCGTCCAGCATTTCCGAGATGCGCCGGGCCTCCATGTAGGCGCGCAGGGCCGTCAGCGACACGCCGGTTTCGCGGGCGGCCCGGGCGTTGGCGGGCAGGTCGGGGTCCAGCCTGCGCACGATGTTCTGCACGCCCTGCAACACCGCCCCCAGCGGGTTGTTCAGTTCATGCGCCATGCCGCCCGCAAGGCCGCCCACCGACAGCATCTTCTCGGTCTGCACCAGCATGTCGGCCAGGCGGGTGCGCTCGGTCACGTCGTCCACCCGCACGATGACGGCGCCCGGCACGCCGGGGCTTCCCGCCTGCCCCGTGAGGGGGAACAGCATCACGTCGAGATGGCGCAGCCTCCCGCCCGTCACGCGGGGCAAGCCCTCGAAGCGGGCGGCCTGCCGCCGGGCCACGGCCTCGTGCACTTCCGGCGCGGTCCCCACCAGCCGGGACAGCACCTCCGCCGCCGGGCGGCCGCGCGCCGCGTCGCGCGGGAGGCCGGATGCCTCCTCGGCCGCGCGGTTCCAGTGGATGATCATCCCGTCCGGCCCCACCCCGGCCAGGGCGGAGGGCATGGCCTCCATCACCGCGTCCAGGAAGTCGAGTGCGGCGGCCAGTTCGCGCAGGGCCTCGCGCAGGGGGGTGACGTCCAGGATCACCCCGTCCAGGAACTCCCTGCCCTCCTCGTCGCGCACCCGCCGCCCCTGCTCGATGACGGCGCGCAGGGTGCCGTCCTCGTGCCGCACCCGGTACTCCAGCGAGAAATGCCCGTCCGGGTCGTTGGCCGCCTTCACCTCTCCGGCCACCCGCGCGCGGTCGTCGGGATGGACGATGTGCTCCAGGGGCAGGCTCCCGCTCTGGTATTCCGCTGCCGGATGCCCGGTCAGCTGTTCGACCTGGTCGGAAACGAACAGCGCCCGCCACGGCCGCTCGGCCTCGCAGCGATAGACCACGCCGGGCAGGTTGGCCACCAGCGAACGGAAGCGCTGCTCGCTCTCGCGCAGGGCCAGTTCCGCACGGCGCAGATCGTCGAGGTTCACGTCGATGCAGTACATCTCGGGCTTGCCGCCCGGCCCCTGCAACATGACGTGCGACGAGAACACCGCCACCGGGCTGCCGTCCTTGTGGCGCAGGCGCAACTCTCCCGCCGGGGGGGCGGCGCCGGCCGCCATCCAGCGGGCGATGTCACGCCGGACCTCGGCGGCCATGTCCTCGGGGATGATGAGTTCCTCCAGCCGCCTGCCCATGGCCTCCTGGCGGGTGAAGCCGTACAGCCGTTCGCTGGCGGCGTTCCAGAAGAACACCCGCCGCTCGTGGTCGTAGCCCTGCACCGGCAGGTTCAGGGCGTTCTCGATCAGCGAGCGGAAGCGCTGCTCGCTCTCGCGCAGGGCCTGTTCGGCGGCGCGCTGTTCGGTGATGTCGATATTGATGCCGAGAATGCCGGGGATGCCCTCGCCCGTCCCGTCGCGGATGGGGGCCACCACGCTGGAGAAGACGCGCCGCCTGCCGTCGGGCAGCAGCACTTCGTGCTCGTGGCGCACCGTCTCTCCGGCGCGGGCGCGGGCGTTGACGTCCTCCCACATGGCGCGGGTCGCCTCCGGCACGTCCTGTTCGCTGTCGGGCGAAACGGTCAGGTCGCCCCACATGGCCACGGAGATGTCGCTCTGCATGACCACGCGGCCGGTGGCGTCGCGCGCCCACAGGTCCAGGGGAATGTTGCGGATCATGGCCCGCTGCAACGCCGAAAAGCGCCGCAGTTCGTCCTCCATGACCCGGCAGCGGGTGGCGTCGGAAAAGACCACCGCGAACCGGTTCGGCTCCGGACGCCAGGCCCGCACCTCCCAGTGCCTGCCCAGCACCGCGTCGCGGTGCTCGAAGCTGACGCTTTCGCCGGTGCGCGCCACGCGGCCGTAGATTTCCACCCACCTGGGCTCGATGCCGGGCAGCACCTCGGACAGGGTGCGCCCCAGCACCTTGTCGCGGGCAAGGCCGGTCATGGCCTCGAAGGCGGGATTGACGTCGAGGAACCGGTAGTCGCGCGGCTGGCCGTGCTCGTCCCAGAGCATTTCGTGCAGGGAATAGCCGCTGGGCAGGTGCTCCAGCAGCAGGCGGTAGTGCTCGGCCATGTCGCCGGTTTGCCCGGCTACGGGGCGAACCCCGGTGGCGTCGTGATCGTGAAGGCCGTCGTCGGCTGCCATGCGTGCGCTCCCCGGCGGCGCTCGCCGCCGCCCCGTAGTCCCCTTCCCGTCGGGGCCGGAATATCTCCGGCACGCTCCCCCCGCAATGGGCGGCGCAACTGCCGGAAACCAGCCACCGCCTCGGGCCAGCCTACACCAGAACGCACCCCGGCGCGACAGGAACTTGCCGCGCCGGGTCCGCTCCGCACCGCATTGCGGGCAGGCGGCAAGGTACGGCAGAGGCAGCCCCCTAGGGGCTATTTCTAAATTAGGATTTTCGTTCGTTGGCAAGGAAAACGAGCCCGCCATGAGGGAGTATACTCTTATCGTATTCGACCGACATGGCAGGCGAAGTTTGACCGCTCTGCGCACGATGCCCGTAAAGCTCGCAAGCTCGCTTAACGGGCACGCTTCGCGCCCTTCGGGTCGGATGCCAACGG
>JALHHV010000529.1 GCA_022837365.1 Desulfovibrio sp.
CAGAAGCTGTCCATGCCCGTGACCTCCGCCGTCACCGGCGGCGTCACCTACAACATGGGCGGCAAGATGACCGAAGAGGAGTACATCAACTCCATCCTCGGCGGCTGCCTCGACGCGGGCACTCTGGGCTGGGTGGCCGACGGCATCGGCGACAAGATGGAGGTCTTCGAGCGGCGCATCTCGGTGCTCAAGACCCAGTTCGGCGGCAAGGGCATCGTGACCATCAAGCCCAAGACCAACGACGAGATCATCAAGCGCATCCGCATGGTGGAAGACGCCGGCGGCGTGGCCGTGGCCATCGACATCGACTCGGCGGGCCGCGCCGCCCGCGCCGTGCCCGGCCAGACCGTGGAGCCCAAGACGCCGAAGCAGCTGGCCGAACTGGCGAAGTCCACCAGCCTGCCGTTCATCATCAAGGGCATCATGACCGTGGAGGAAGCCCGCATCGCCGTGGACGTGGGCGCCAGGGGCATCTGCGTGTCCAACCACGGCGGCCGCGTGCTCGACTACACCCCGGCCACGGCCACGGTGCTGCCCGCCATCGCCGCCGCCGTGAAGGGCAAGACCACCATCCTGGTGGACGGCGCGGTGCGGCGCGGCCAGGACGTGCTGAAGTACCTGGCCCTCGGCGCGGACGCCTGCCTGTGCGGCCGCCCGCTGGTGCGCGGCGCGCACGGCGCGGGGCGCGACGGCGTGGCCCTGATCATGAACACCATCAAGGACGAACTGACCGTGGCCATGACCCTGACCGGCGTGGCCGACGTGCGCAAGGCCACCTCCAACGTCATAGCAAAGGTGCAGGCATGAAACGAGCCTGGAGTCTCCTGCTCCTGGCTCTGCTGACCGCCTGGCCGGGGCTTGCCCTGGCGACCAGCGAAGGGAAGGCCCTGCGCTACGGCGGCGGAGGCCAGGGGACCGTCATGTTCGACGGCAGGCTTCACGCGTCCAAGGGCTTCCGGTGCGACGACTGCCACTCGAAGCTCTTCGACACCAAGAAGACGGCCCACATCACCATGGCCGACCACTTCACCGACAAGGCCTGCTTCAAGTGCCACAACAACACCGACAAGTCCGACGCCAC
>JALHHV010000071.1:0-3153 GCA_022837365.1 Desulfovibrio sp.
TCGTACCCCTCGAAGCCGTCGGCCAGGGCGCGGAAGCGCGCGTCCACCAGCATGCCCAGGAACAGCTGCACCCCCCGGTCGAAGTACCGGGCGCGGGGCACCAGCAGGTCGAACCGTTCACGCTGCACCGGCACGAAGCCAAGGCCCAGCAGCCCGGCCACGGCGCGGATGCCGGGGGCGGCGTCGGCCCGGCCCGCCAAGACCTCGATGCCCGCGTCCAAATGGCGGCGCACCTCGGTCCCGTAGCCGGGAATGCGCGTGGGGTCGGCCCCCGTGCGGGAAAGCTCGGTGTCGAACAGCAGCCGCGTGCCCGTGCCCAGCGGCCGGTTGACCACCCGCAGCCCCTTGCGCACGATGTCGCCCGCGTCGCGCACGGCGTTGGGGTTGCCGGGGGCCACCAGGTAGCCCTGCTCGCGGATGCAGAAGTTGATCACCGCCGGGGCCTCGTCCAGTTCGCGCCGGGCGTGGCCGAAATTGTAGTCGCGGCCGGATTTTCCTCCCATCAGGTGGCTGGCCGCCATGTGGCACAGCCCCTCGCGCATGGCCCGCAGGCCGCCCAGGCTGCCCAGGTTGGCGAAGGCCGCGATGTGGCCGGGGTTCAGGTCCGCGAACAGGCCCAGGGCCTTGTCCAGCAGCAGGTCGTTGCTGCCCGCCACCACCAGCACGCCGCCGCCCGGCTGCATGGTCCCGCCGGAGCGCTCCGGATGGTTCACGGTGTTGTTTTCCAGCCATTGCTCCACGAGATGCGCCGGGAACAGCCACTTGCCGGTCACCTTGGTGGCGGGCAGGCCCTTTTCGGTGATCAGGCTGTAGACCATCTTCTCGTTGACGCCGAGCACCTTGGCCACCTCGCGGGTGGAAAGCAGCTGCTTCACGGATGCGCCTCCTGCGGGCTTGCGGACGGGGAGCGGAGGGAGTGCGGCATGCATGGCCGGGCATGAGGAACCCGGACGGGGCGGGGCCGCGACGCCTTGGCGGCCAATGTAGCCGCACTCGGCGAGCGGTGCAACGCATCCGGCCCTTGCCATCATGCCGGGCTTGGGGTAATGGGCACACTCCCGTTACGCGCCCGTCATTCCGGGCTTTCGCCGGGCTCTCGCCGGACGCTCGTGGACGCGCCCGCCAGACAGCGGCGCACGGGCCTCACATGCCCCGCCCGGCCCACATCCACCGGCACATCGAAATTTTCCGCACGCACCCGTCCGGCCCCATGCGCCGCATTGCGCGGCGCGCCCCGCCGGGCTACGCTGTGCGCCAACGGCGGCCCCGCCGCCCCCCATATCATCCCCACAGTCCGAGAACGCCATGCCCATAGCCCAGCCCCCCGCCCCCACCGCGCCCGTCACCTCGCATCTGCCCAAGATCGCGCTGGTGGGCCGCCCCAACGTGGGCAAGTCCACCCTGTTCAACCGGCTCATCCGCGCCAACCGGGCCATCACCCACGACCGGCCCGGCGTCACCCGCGACCGCATGGAAGGCCAGGTGCGCTCGCGCGGCAAGCGCACCTTCGCCATCGTGGACACCGGCGGCATCACCCTGGACGCCCACGCCGCCGTGGCCGAAGGGCCGGAAGGCATCCGGGGCTTCGAGGCGGAAATCCTGCGCCAGGCGGAAGCCGCCATGGCCGAGGCCGCGGGCATCTGCCTGGTGGTGGACGGCCGCGACGGGCTGACCCCCTTCGACGAGCACCTCGCCGCGCACCTGCGCCGGGCGGGCAAGCCCGTGCTGGTGGTGGTGAACAAGGTGGACGGCGTGGAGCGCGAGGACGAAATGCTGGCCGAATTCCACGCCCTGGGCTTTCCGCTGCTGCCCGTTTCCGCCGCGCACGGGCACAACGTGCGCGCGCTGGCGGACGAGATGCGCGACATGCTGCCCGGCGGGCCCGACGAGCCCGACGGGCCGGACGAGCCGGAGGAAGGTGACGAAGCGGGAGAAGCAGGCGACGCCGACGATTTCGGCCCCGCCCAGGACGGGGACGGCGCGGAAGACGAGGGCGCGGAATCCGGCGCACCCGCCGCCGAGACCAAAGGCCCCGCCTACGACCCCACCCACCTGCGCCTGGCCATGCTGGGCCGCCCCAACGCGGGCAAGTCGTCGCTGGTCAACGCCCTCAGCGGCCAGCAGCGCATGATCGTCAGCGACGTGGCGGGCACCACCCGCGACAGCGTGGACGTCAGCTTCGAGTCGGGCGACCGCACCATCACCTTCGTGGACACCGCCGGGGTGCGCCGCCGCTCGCGCATCACCGATTCGGTGGAGCGCTTCAGCGTCAACGCCTCGCTCAAAAGCACCACCAAGGCCCACGTCACCCTGCTGGTGCTCGACGCGCTGCAAGGGGTCACCCAGCAGGACAAGCGGCTGGTGGACCTGCTGGACGAACGCAAGACGCCGTTCATGGTGCTGGTGAACAAGATCGACCTCGTGCCGCGCAAACTGATGCCGGACCTGGAAGCATCGTTCAAGGGCATGCTGGAGTTCTGCCCCCACGTGCCGCTGCTGTATGTTTCCGCCAAGTCGGGCAAGGGCCTTGGCCCGGTGCTGCCCATGGCCGAGCGCATCCGCGCCGAATGCCACGTGCGCGTGGGCACCGGCCAGCTCAACCGGGCCATGGAAGAGGTGCTCACCCGCCACCAGCCCCCGGTGGTGCGCCGGGTGCGGCCCAAGTTCTTCTACCTGACCCAGGCGGAGACCAACCCGCCCACGTTCGTGTTCTTCGTCAACGATGCCGACCGCATCCAGACGCCCTACGCGCGCTACGTGGAAAAGGCCCTGCGCAGGATGTTCCGCATCGAGCACGCCCCCATGCGGGTGCGTTTCCGCTCGTCGCACAAGAAGAAGGGCGAATAGCGCCGCCCGGTCCGCCATCGGCGGGGCCGCGCCGGATACCGGAAACGCCCTCCCCAGCATTCTCCCGCCCCGCATCGGCTCCCTCTGGCAACAGAGGGCGGGCCGATGCGGGGCGGTTGCGTTTCCCTGTCCGCCATCCCCCCTCCCCCGAGACAGTTTTCTCTTCTGCCCCCTGCCACGCGGACAAGCCTTCACCTTGCGGTCCATCCCGGCTACAGTGCGGGCCGACAGGAGGCCCGCCATGTCCCAGCCTTCCCCTTCCCCGACGCCGTCGTTTCCCCCGCCTTTTCCCGAACAATGGATGGA
>JALHHV010000071.1:3160-16444 GCA_022837365.1 Desulfovibrio sp.
TCCGCGCGCAGCGCCCTGGGCGGCTTTCTGGCGCGCCACGTGTCCGGGCGGGCCTTCTTCTGGGCCCTGCTGCCCGCCGCCGCGGGCATGTTCCTGACCCAGTGCACCATGGCTCCGTTGTCCGCCGTCACCGCCGCCCGCGAGCAGGTCCTGCTGGCCGAGGCCCGCGACAGCCGCCTGGCCGCCACGGTCACCGCGCTGGCCCAGGCCCTGGGCGAACTGGCCGCCACCCAGCCCGACGAGAACGCCCGGCGCGAACTGCTGGTGCGCGCGGTGGACCCGGTGCGCACCGGCGCCGCCCACTGGGACTACGTGTTCCTTTCGCAGGGCACCGTAAACGTGCACACCCCCACCCTGCCCGACGCGGGCGGCGTGGACTTCGGCGCGGCCACCGACATGCACGGGGTGCGCTTCGTGCAGCACATGATGGACACGGCCCGCGCGGGCGGCGGCTTCACCGAATGGACGGCCGATATCGGCGACGGCCGCGCCGAGGCGCGCCGGGCCTACACCCTGGCCGTGCCCGGCACCGACTACTGGCTGGGCGCATGGGCTCCGGCGTCCGTGCAGCCGCCCGGCACGGCACAGTCCGGCCCCCCCACGCCGCGCGCCCTGGAATTCCACGCCCTGCGCCTGGGCTGGCTGGCCGCGCTGGGGCTGGCCCTGCTGGTGGGGGTGCTTGCCCGACGCCGCGAGGCCGCCCAGCGCTGATGCGCCGTATCCATGCAGCCCTGCGGCATGCCGCTTGCTGTTATCGATTCTTGCCCCGCGTCGCGACACTTTCGTCGCATGGCGCCACACACCGCGTTGCACGCGCCGTTTTTGTCGCTTCCGACACAGGAGCCTCCGCATGAAAAGCCTCGACGACCTCATCCAGTCAGTGAGCCGCATGGCCGATGAAGACCGCCAGCCCCCGCCCCCGGCGGACCTGCTGTTCTACGCGCCCTGCCCGGTGAAGCTGGCTGTGAAGGACGCCATCGACGCGCTGGCCGCCGCGCACGCGGCCACGGGCGACTCCCTTGCCGTGCACATTCCCATGGGCTGCACCTCGGTGGACCCGTACGACCCCCTGCACAGGGAAACCGACCCCGGCCACCTGCCGCGGGTCATCGCCTCCATCGGCTTCGGCGACTTCTTCCGGCGCGGATTCGTTGAGCGTTTCGTCAACGCGGGCGTGTTCGCCGCGCCGCAGCCCGCGGGCGTCACCCCCATGCACCGCGCGGCGGGCATCGTGGACCCGGACGGGCACTACCTGGTCTACGGGCTGACCCCGTACATCTTCCTCATCGACCGCAAGCGCCTGGGCGACCTGCCCGTGCCCCGCCGCTGGGCCGACCTGCTGGACCCGCGCTACGCCGGGCAGGTGAACATGTGCGGCGACGGCGACGACATGGCCGACGCGGTGCTGCTGTCCATCCACAAGGACTTCGGCATGCAGGGCATTGCCCGGTTTGCCGCCAACACGCACGGGCTCATGCATTCCTCGCGCATGGCCAAGTCCGGCGGCGCGCCGCAGGCCGGGGGCATCTACATCCTCCCGTACTTCTTCGCGGAAACCACCCGCCAGCCGGACCACATGCTGACCGTCTGGCCGGAGGACGGCGCGGCGGCCAGCCCCCTGTACATGCTGGCCAAACGAAACGCCCGGCCCCGGCTGGACCGGCTGGTCGACTTTTTCGCCACGGGGTTCGGCCAGATGGAAAGCGCCCGCTGGTTCCTGCCGCTGACCGGGCCGCTGCCCCGAAGCCTGCCGCAGGGCGCCGCCATCAAGTGGATCGGCTGGGATTACATCCGCGCCACCGACATCACCGCCCTGCGCGACCGGCTGAACGGCGAATTCCGCCTGCTGGTGAAGGCGCGCGAGGGGCAAGGCCGGGGAGACGTGGCATGCGCCTCGTGACCGTGGCCGGGCCGCCCTCGTGCGGCAAGACAGCGGTGCTGTCCCGCGCCTGCGGGCTGCTGGCGGCGCGGGGGGTGCGCACGGCGGTGGTCAAGTTCGACTGCCTGCAAACCCGCGACGCGGACGCCTACGCGGCGGCGGGCATCACCGCCGTGGCCGCGCTGTCCGGCGGGCTGTGCCCGGACCACTTCTTCGCCACCAACCTGGAAGAGGCCTGGGACTGGGCCGCCGGAACGGGCGCGGAGTGTTGCGTCATCGAAACCGCCGGGCTGTGCAACCGCTGTTCGCCCCACCTGCGCGGGGCGCTGGCCCTGTGCGTGGTGGACAACCTGATGGGCATCGACGCGCCGGAAAAGATCGGTCCCATGCTGCGTCTGGCGGACATGGCGCTGGTGACCAAGGGCGACCTGGTCTCGCAGGCGGAACGCGAGGTGTACCGCCACCGCATCCGCCAGATGAACGGACGCGCGCTGATCCGCCACATCAACGGGCTGACCGGACAGGGCTGCCAGGAACTGGCCACGGTGCTGTCCCGCGCGCCGGACATCGCCACGGTGACGGACATGCGGCTGCGCTTCGCCATGCCCGCCGCCGTGTGTTCGTACTGCCTGAGCGAGACGCGCATCGGCGCGCGCTACCAGAAGGGCAACGTGCGCAAGGCGGAGTTCGCCCCCGTGCCCGCGCGCGATCCGGAAGGCGAGGCGGCCTACGCGGCTGGCGGACCGGGCGGCCCCCGCGAGCCTGGCGTATCCGGAGAGCGCCCATGACGTCCGCAACCCGCGCCACCGCCCCCAATCCGGCAGACGCCGCGCCAGCGGCAGACAGTGACGCCCCGGTGCTGCGCACCCTCACCGCGCTGGCCGGGCACGACAAGTCGGGCCGCTCCGAACACGCGGACGTCACCTTCCGTCCCGGCGAGGTCACGGCCCTGCTCGGCCCCACCGGTTCCGGCAAGAGCCGCTTTTTGTACGACATCGAATCGCTGGCCGACGCGGACACCCCCTCCGGCAGGCGCATCCTGCTGGACGACGCCGTCCCCGACGCCGAACGCCGCTTTGCCCTGCAAGGACGGCTGGTGGCCCAGCTGACCCAGAACATGAACTTCGTGCTGGACATGCGCGCGCTGCCGTTCATCCGCATGCACGCCGAAAGCCGCGCCGTGCCCGACCCGGACGCCACGGCCCGCGCGGTGCTGGCGGCGGCCAACGACCTCGCTGGCGAGCCGTTTGCCGATGACGCCCACCTCACCCAGCTTTCGGGCGGGCAGTCGCGCGCGCTGATGATCGCCGACGCGGCCCTGCTCAGCTGGTCGCCGGTGCTGCTCATCGACGAGATCGAGAACGCCGGTGTGGACAAACGGCGCGCGCTGGACCTGTTGCTGCGCAGCGACAAGATCGTGGTCATCGCCACGCACGATCCGGTGCTGGCCCTGTCCGCCGACCGGCGGCTGGTGTTCGAGCACGGGGCCGTGCGTTCGGTGCTGCGCCGCACCACCGAAGAAGCACGCCTGCTGGCCCACGTTTCGGCCATGGAGGATCAGCTTTCCGACATCCGCGCCCGTCTGCGCCGGGGCGTGTCCGTGGCCTGAGGCCAGGGCACGGGCGGCGGACACCGCATCACCACGGGGCGGCGCGCGTGTCAGTGTGGCAATGGGCAGGCACTCTGGCTGCCGCGCTCCGTCCATCACCACACCCTCGCGGTGCGGGCGCGGTCGCGCATGCCGCGTGCGCACCGTGCGCGCCGTCCCACGGAAGGGGACGAAAGGACGACACATGGACAACCGGGCAACGTTCGTGCTGGTGCACGGGGCGTTTCAGGGCGGCTGGGTCTGGGAGGAAACGGCGGAGGTGCTGCGGGCCATGGGGCATGCCGTGCACGTGCCCGCGCTGACCGGGTGCGGCCACCTGCATCATGGCCTGCGGCAGGGGGTTACCCTGTACGACCACGTCACCGACGTGCTGGACCACCTGCGCCTGCACGACGCGCGGAACGCGGTGCTGGTGGCGCACAGCCTGTCGGGCATGACCTGCGGGGCGGTGCTGGCCCGCGCGGCGGGTACGGCCCATGCCCCGCGCCGGGCGGTGTACGTGGACGCCATCATGCCGGAGCGGGGCCGCAGCTTCGTGGACACCGCCGGGCCGGGCCTGCGCACCATGCTGGACGCCCACCTGACCGATGGCTGGCGGGTGCGCCCCTGGCCGCTGCCCGCCTTCGGGGTGCCGGAAGGCAAGGCGGCGTGGTTCGCGGAGCGGCTGCGCGACTTTCCCGCCGCCGTGTTCGAAACGGTGTTCGAGGACGACTTCGCACCCGCCCCGGCCACGATGTCCTTCATCGCCTGCCGAAACACCCCGGCCCCGTTCATCCGGGCCATGGCCGACAAGGCGCGGGGGCTGGGCTGGCCGGTGGACGAACTGGATTCCGGCCACATGCCCATGGTCAACTGCCCGGCGGAACTGGCCGCCCTGCTGGACGCCCACGCCCGGCGAGGCTGAGCGAAGCCGCGACGTCTGACGGCGGTTCAGGGCTCACGACACGCGGCACGCGGCGTCGGGCGATGCTGGCGCCCGGCGCCGCACGCGCGCGTGGGTACGCACGAAAAAACCGGCGCCCTGCGGAAAGCATCCGGAAAGGCGTCGGCAAGCATGCGCGGGTGGGGGGGAGTGGGGTTACCCGTTGGTGCCGGTGGGCAGGCCCGGCAGCACCAGCGTGCGGGGTCCGGTCAGGCGGGCCTTGACCTTGCGGTAGGTTTCCGGCAGCACGCCGAAGCGGTAGGACCACAGGGCGCAGCGGTCGCGGGCGTCGCAGGTGCGCACCTCGGCCCGCTCGCCGCCGCAGCAGGCGATGCAGTAGCGGCGGACGGCCCGCACCGGGCGTTCGTCGGGCAAGGTCTGGGCGATGAGCGGCAACGCGCCGGGCAGCGGGTTGCCGCCAGACGGCTCGCCTGATGAACCGACGGGGGCTCCGGCCACGGGGTCCGTGTCGGCATCGCCGTCCCCGGCGTGGTCGTGCCTGCCGCCGCCGGTCCCGCCGGTGAGGATGCCAGCCAGCCGCCACGCGTACAGGCCGCAGCCCGTGTCCGGGCACAGCCGCACCTCGCGCGCGACGCCGCCCTGGCAGTCCAGGCAGAAACGGCGGATGGCGCGGATGATCTTCACGTGCGACATGGCTCCTCACCTACACGGTTTCGCCCGGCCCCGCCACGGGTTTGTGCGCTCCGGACGGTGGTTTCCCGCCGTTGCCGGGGTCCGGTTCCGTCACCGGCCCCACCCCGGCGATCACCCTCGCCACGCAAACGGCCCGCACCCTCCAGGGGGTACGGGCCGCGTTCATGCCGTCAGGCTCGTCGGTTCATCAGGCTCGTCAGGCTCGTCGGGCTCGTCAGGCTCACCGGGCTCACCGGGCTCCGGCCGAGCCGCTGGTCAACTGATCGATCTGCTTCTCCAGGGCCTTGGCCAGCCCGGCCAGCTTCAGCACGGCCCCGGCGGCCTGGTTCATGCCCTCGGCGGTTTCCGAGGCGATGCGGCTGATGTCCTCCACCGCGCGGTTGATCTCCTCGCTGGTGGCAGACTGCTGCTCGGCGGCGGTGGCGATGGATCGCACCTGGTCGGAGTTCTCCTCCGAAAGGGCCACGATGCGCTGCAACGCCTGGCCGGATTCGCGGGCCATGCGGGTGGCCTCGGTCACGGCGGCGGCCGCCGTCTCCATGCCCTTGATGTTGTTGCGCGCCCCGGCCTGGATGGACTGGATGGCCTGGCCCACCTCCTTGGTGGCGTTCATGGTCTTTTCGGCCAGCTTGCGCACCTCGTCGGCCACCACGGCAAAGCCGCGCCCGGCGTCGCCTGCGCGGGCGGCCTCGATGGCCGCGTTCAGGGCCAGCAGGTTGGTCTGGTCCGCAATGTCGCTGATCACGTCCATGATCCGGCCGATGTCCTCGGCCTGCTTGCCGAGGGTGGTCATCTCGCCTTGCAGGGCCTGGGCCTGCTCGTGCACCTGGCTGATGGCGTCCACCGCGCCGCTGACCACCCGTTCGCCCTCCTGGGCCTTGGACCTGGCCTCGTCGGCGCTCTGGGCGGAACTGCCGGAACTGCGCGCCACCTCGAGGACCGTGGCGTTCATTTCCTCCATGGCCGTGGCCGTCTCGCCCGCGCGGGCGGACTGCTGCTCGGCCCCGGCGGAAACCTGCTCCACCTGGGCGGACAGGGCTTCGGCCGCCAGCGACACCTGCTGCGCGATGATCGACGCTTCCCCGGCCACCGAGGTCATGCGTTGCAGCAGGTCATTGACCCGGGCTTCCTGCTGACGGGCCTCGGCCAGGGCCGTTTCCGCGCGGGCGGCATGGGCGTCGGCGTCGGCGCGGCGCTGGTCGGCCTCCTGCATCTTCTGCTTCAGGTTGCCCACCATGGTTTCCATGGCGGCCTTCACCTCGCCCAGTTCCGAGGCGTAGTCACCCTCGGCGCGGGCATCCAGCGCGCCCCCGGCCACCTGCCCGGCAAACTGGCGGATGCGCTGCAACGGGCCGATGATGCCCCGGTTCAGGACCACCCAGATCACCGCGAACAGCAGCGCCAGCACCAGCAGGGTCCATCCGGCCACGGCCATGCGCGCCTGCATGACCTGCTCGTGCGCCTTTTCCAGCGAGCTGATGACCACGAAGGCCCCGTGGGTCTCGCCCACCTTCCAGCCTTCCTTGGTGCCGCCCACCACGTCGGGCTGCCCGGCCGGGTCGCCGTGGCAGAACAGGCAGTCCTTGGTCAGCTTGATGGGCCGGAAATAATAGATCTTGTCCGGCGTGTGGATGACCTTTTCCGTCAGGTTGGCGCGCTCCATCTCCTGCATGGCCGAAAGTTCCAGCGGCGTCGGCGTGTTGGCCGGGTTGCGCGGCTGCACCTTGGGCGCGCGGAATTCGTAGCCCGCCTG
The DNA here is from genome assembly GCA_022837365.1 of Desulfovibrio sp. Lineage (GTDB taxonomy): Bacteria > Desulfobacterota > Desulfovibrionia > Desulfovibrionales > Desulfovibrionaceae > Cupidesulfovibrio. Next base: position 9,978 of record JALHHV010000071.1, read on the forward strand.
CGCGGCGTTCTGGGCCGCCATGCGCATGGCGGTGACCACGGGCACCGCGTCCATGACCCTGTCCCTGGGCAGTTCGTCCAGCGGGCGCATCAGCCCGATGTCGAGCTTGCGGCCCATCTCGTTGCGGGTGGCCTCGGCCATGAGCACCACGGCCCGGCTTTTCTGGAGGATCGCCTCTTCAGCCCCGGTACGGATGTCGATGGCGGCCACGATGACCGGCCCGGCCAGCGCCACGATGAGGATCTTCCACTTCAGGCTGAGATTGCGAAACATGACCCCTCCCAGGGATGACGGGACAATGCGCGCCGGGTGTTCGCGGCGCGCCTCACGCGGGCGTAGCGCCATCGGGAATCACCGTCAACAAGCCGGAACGGGAATTCCCTCGGGCTCCTTGCAAGAGCCTTTCTTCATGGATGCTTATCGGCGGAACGCCGGGCAGGACTTTAGCCGGGAAACGCGATTTTCCGGCGATGATCCGCATCGCTCGCCGGAATGCCGCCCGGGCCCGGCAGGAGGGGGAAGGAAGAAGAACATCAACAATCAGGGCCGACCCTGAAAAACGCGGGCGCCGCAAATCGCCCGCGCCGTCCCTGGTCCGGCCGTCCGTCGGGCTACGCCCCGCGGCGCTCCCACAGCTTCATGTCGCGCATCTTCTTGCGACGTTCGCGCTGCAACGACTTGCAGACCAGGGGAGTGCCCTTCTTGTAGCCGCACTTCTCGCGGTATGTTTCGGGGGTGAAGCCGTGCGTGGCCAGATGCTTCTTGGTCAGGATCTTGAACGACTTGCCGCACTCGCAGCAGGTGATGGACTTTTCCTTGATGGCCTTCTTGGGGTCCATGCCGGCGCCATCGCCGCTTTCGGGCAGCGCACCACCTTCGCTCAGGGTCCGGATGCCCTCCGCAAGGCGCCGGACCATGGTGGTGATCTCGTCTTCGGTCATGGTCCGGACACCGGCCTGAGCCTTCACGATGTCCAGAGCCTCTTTCAGATAACTCTCCGTCATTGCCGCTCCTTTGATGTTTCATGAACATGAGGCGTGCATGATACTCGTTCCGAACCTACGACAATCCTTCCTTCGCGGTCAACCACAATCGGATGCGTCCGCATGCAGCGCGGCGAACCGCATATCGAAGCCCGGCAGCGATGCACGCACGACACGGATGATGCAGAGTGCCCACTGACGCAGTGGCAAGCGCAACCTTGCGACATGTACGGCTGCCTGCACGAATGGGCCGGGGCGAACCACGGGGGCGTTGCGCTCGCCGCGCGCCATGCGGCATGCCCGTTGCGGCGGCGCGGCCCCCATGCGGACAGGCACTGTTGTGCGCCGCGCCAATGCCTGCGTTCCGGCGGCGCGGGGTTCCCCCGCACCCTGTGGACCTTCGCCGCCAAAGCCCGTACCATGCGGCAAACCCATCGGGAGCCCCGCATGAAGTACATCATCTTCGAGGACTTTTCCGGCCACCCCGTGCCGTTCATCTTTCCGCACCGGGTGGACCACGCGGACATGCGCGAACAGCTGCCCTACACGCGCGTGCTGTCCGCCGGTTACGTGGACATGGTGGACGGCGCGTTCCGCTGCCACGGCGGCGCGCCGGAGTTGCAGGTTTCGGCCCGGGCCGGGGACGCGGCCATCATCGCCGCCAAGTTCGCACCTCGCATGCCCGGCGAGACCGACATCGCATGACCCGCCCGGCGGCGCCCCACGCGGCGCCCGCGCGCCTGCCCGTCCTTGTGGTGGCGGGCACCCACAGCGGCTGCGGCAAGACCACGGCCACGCTGGCCCTGCTGGCCGCCCTGACCCGGCGCGGCCTGCGCGTGCAGTCCCTGAAGGCCGGGCCGGACTACATCGACCCCGGCCTGCACGCCGCCGTCACCGGCCGTCCGGGCTGGAACCTGGACGGCTGGATGTGCGGGCCGGAGGGGGTGCGCCGCTCGTTCGCCCGGGCGGTGCGGGCCGGAGAACCGGACGCCATTCCCGATATCGCCGTCATCGAAGGGGTCATGGGCCTGTTCGACGGCGCCTCGGCAGAAGGGGGGCAGGGCTCCACGGCGGAAGCGGCCGCCCTGCTGGACGCCCCGGTGCTGCTGGTGGCCGACGTGCGCGGCATGTCGCGCTCGGTGGCGGCGCTGGTGGCGGGCTACACCCGGTTCGACCCGGCCCTGCGCTTTGCCGGGGTGGTCTGCAACCGGGTGGGCGGCCCCGGCCACCGCGACCTTTTGCGCGGGGCGCTGGCCGCGCACTGCCCGGACGTGCCCCTGCTGGGCCTGCTGCCCCGCGACGAGGCCGTGGCCCTGCCCTCGCGCCATCTGGGCCTGGTCCAGGCGCACGAACATCACTGGGCGGACCTGACCGCCCGGCTGGCCGACTGGTTCGAGGCCGGGCTGGCCGCAGCCGGGCAAAGCCTGGACGGCCTGCTGGCCCGCTGCGCGGCCATGGCCCCCGAACCCCCACGGCCCGCCGCGCCCGCCACCCTTCCCCCCGCCACCGTCACCGCCACGCACCTGACCGAAGGCGCACCGCGCCGCGTGCGCGTCGGCATCGCCCGCGACGCGGCCTTCTCCTTCCTGTATCCGGAAAACCTGTTCCTGGTGGAGGCGGCCGGGGCCGAGCCGGTGTTCTTCTCGCCGCTGGACGGCGCGGAACTGCCCCCCGGCCTCGGCGGGCTGCTGCTGCCCGGCGGCTACCCGGAACTGCACGCCGCGCGCCTGGCCGCCAACGGCCCCATGCTGGACGCCGTGCGCGCGTTCGCCGCGCTGGGCCGCCCGGTGCACGGCGAATGCGGCGGGTTCATGTATCTGATGCGTTCCATCACCGATGCGGCGGGCGTCCGCCACGCCATGACCGGCTGCCTGCCCGCCCGTTGCCGCATGGACGGGCGGCTGCGCTCCCTAGGCTACCGCGAGGCGCACACCCTGGCCCCGTCCCCCTTCGGCCCGGCGGGCACGGCGCTGCGCGGCCACGAATTCCACTATTCGCACCTGGAGCCCGGCGCGCCCGGCGACGATCCCGCCGCTCCGGCCCTTCCGGCCATTCCAGTATGGACCCTGCGCGACCGCAACGGCGCGCCGCTGGGACCGGAAGGGCTGCGCGCGGGTTCCGTGTCCGGCTCGTACGTCCACCTGCATTTCGGCTCCAACCCCGATGCGGCGCGCGCCTTCGTGGCCGCCTGCGCCGCCCCCGGAGACATCGCATGCCCCTGACGCCAGACCCCGCCCGCCCGCCCGCCACGCACCCGGACGCCGCCCGTTCCGCCGACGCGGACCCGCGCCTGCAACCCGCCTTCACCCCGGACGCCATAGAGGCCCGCTCCTTCGCCATCATCGACGAAGAGGCCGGAGAGCCCAAGCCCTTCGCGGGCCGGGCCTGGGAAATCGCGCGGCGGCTGGTGCACACCTGCGCCGACTTCGACATCCTGCCCCACCTGCACCTGCCGGACGCGGCCATCGAGGCCGGGGTGGCCGCCCTTGTCCGGGGCTGCGCCATCTACACCGACACGGAAATGGCCCGCGCGGGCATGCCCCTGCGCCGTCTCGACCCGCTGGGCTGCACCGTGGCCTGCCTGCACGCCCTGCCCGGCACGGCGGAACGCGCGCGGGAACGGGGCACCACCCGCGCCCGCGCGGCCATGGAACTGGCCGGGGACCGGCTGGGCGGGGCCATCGTGGCCGTGGGCAACGCCCCCACCGCCCTGCTGGCCCTGCTGGACCATCTGGGGGCGGGCGGCCCGCCCCCGGCGCTGGTGGTGGCCATGCCGGTGGGCTTCGTCAATGCGGCGGAATCCAAGGAACTGTTTCTGGAACAGGCCGCCGCCCTGACGCAATATGGCCCGCAGGGGCTGCCCTGCCTGGCCCTGCGCGGCCGCAAGGGCGGCTCGCCCCTGGCCGCCGCCACCGTCAATGCAATGGCGGAAATGGCCCTGCGCATGAAAGATTGACGGCACGCCCGCGCGCCCCGGCATACCCGGGGGCGCCGCTTCAAAACAAGCGGGGGTCCGCGCCTCACGTTCTTGCGCAACGGGCACACCCTTTGCTATTCTGGTCGACAGGCATTCCGCTCCCTCGCCGGAGCGACGCCACACCGCGCCGGCCCAGCCGGTCCAACAAGGAATCTGCATGACCCACGATCCACGCCTCGAGGGCGACGCGCACTCGGCTGCCGACACCGGCGAAGCTCCTTCGTCCGCGCCCGGCGCACCCGACGTGCCCGCCCCCGCCGTCACCGACGTTCCCGGCACCCCCGACGTTTCCGTCGCCCCCGAATCCCCGGCCGCCGCAACCGCCGCCCCCCCCACCGAAGGCGATCCCGCCGAAATTTCCGCAGCCGACGCCGCCCCCGATGCTTCCGCTGACACTCCCCCCGACACTTTTGTTGGCGAGGAAGACCCGGCCCTGCGCCTTGCCGCGGAGATCACCCGCATCGACGAGCCCGAGGACGCGCTGCCCCCGGTGGCGCTCACCGACCTGCCCCCCGTGGTGCAGGAGGCCGCCGCCCGCGCCGGGTGGACCAACCTGATGCCGGTGCAGACCCGCGCCCTGCCGTACATCTTCGCCAAGCGCGACCTGATGGTGCAGTCGCGCACGGGCAGCGGCAAGACCGGGGCCTTCCTGCTGCCGCTCATCGAGCGCCTTTCCCCCGACGAGGCCGCCGTGCAGGCCCTGATCCTGGTGCCCACGCGCGAACTGGCCCTGCAGGTGGAATACGAGGCCCGCATGCTGTTCGAGGGCACGGGCCTGAACGTGGCCGCCGTGTACGGGGGCGTGGGCTACGGCAAGCAGATGGACGCCCTGCGCGAGGGCGCGCACCTGGTGGTGGGCACCCCCGGCCGCGTGCTGGACCACCTGCTGCGCCGCACCATGAACCTGGACCGCATCCGGGTGCTGGTGTTCGACGAGGCCGACCGCATGCTGTCCATCGGCTTCTACCCGGACATGAAGGAAATCCAGCGCTACCTGCCCAAGCGCCGCATTTCCGCCTATCTCTTCTCGGCCACCTACCCGCCCCACGTGCTGAACCTGGCGGGCGAATTCCTGAGCGAACCGCGCATGCTCAGCCTGAGCCACCAGCAGGTGCACGTGGCCCAGACGCAGCACCTGTATTGCGAAGCCAGGCCCATGGACAAGGACCGGGCGCTGGTGCGCATCATCGAGTCCGAGAACCCCACGGCGGCCATCATCTTCTGCAACACCAAGGCCAACGTGCACTACGTGACGGCGGTGTTGCAGGGCTTCGGCTACAATGCCGACGAGCTTTCGGCCGACCTTACCCAGGCCAAGCGCGAGCAGGTGCTGGGCAACCTGCGCAAGGGCGGGGTGCGCTTCCTTGTGGCCACCGACGTGGCCGCGCGCGGCATCGACATTCCCGATCTTTCGCACGTGATCCTGTACGAGCCGCCGGAAGACCGCGAATCGTACATCCACCGCGCCGGGCGCACCGGCCGCGCCGGTTCGGCGGGCACGGTGATCTCGCTGGTGGACATCATCCAGAAGCTGGAATTGCAGCGCATCGCCAAGCACTACAAGATCGACATCCAGCATCGGCCCACGCCCGACGACGAGTCGGTGGCGCGCATCGCCGGGGACCGGCTGACCGCCCTGCTGGAGGCGCGCCTGCGCGCCCGCACCGGGCTGGAGCGCGAACGGCAGCAGCGCTTCGCGCCGCTGGCCCGCGCCCTGGCCGGTGACGACGAGCAGCTTTCGCTGCTGGCCATGCTGCTGGACCAGTACTACCAGGAAAGCCTGCACGCGGCCCCGCCCATGCCCGCCACGGCCCCGAAGAGCGACGCGACGAGCGCCGGGACGACAGGCGTGATGAACGGCGTGACGACCGGCGCGAAGAGCGCGACGGGCGCGACGGACGCCGCCGCGACCGGGACCGCCGGGATGACCGGCGTGACGAACGACGTGACGAACGGCGCGATGAACGCGACGGGCGCGATACCCGTCCCCAGCCCGTGACCGGGGACGGCGAGGCCGCCACGGACGATACCGCCCACGCAGAGGGCGCGGAACAGCGCACGGAACCCCGTGAGGACGGGCAGGCCCCCCGCGAGGGACGCCGCCGGTCGCGGCGCGGCCGTGGCCGCAAGCGCCGCCGCGAGGCCGAGGCCCTTGCCGCGCAGGAAGGCGCTCCGGACGCTGGCGTCCCGGAATATCCGGATGACGGAATGGACGACGATGGGGCGGACGGCGGCCTGACCGGCACCCCGGAAACGGCCGTGGCCGCCGCTCCGGAAGCGCCCAGGCAGCCCCGCGAACCACGGACGCCCAAGGCCGCCGCTCCCGCCGCAACGGACGCCGACGACGCCGAGGCGGAAGACATCCCCACAGACAAACCCGGCACTGACAAGCCCGGAACTAACAAGCCCGCCCCCGACAAGCCCGGCAGGGCCAAACCCGCGCGCCCGGCCCGGGGCAAGGCCACCGGCCGTGCCGCCAAGGCCGATGCCGAAAAGGCCGACGCGGA
>JALHHV010000530.1 GCA_022837365.1 Desulfovibrio sp.
CAGCCCGAGGTGGTGCAGGGGGTTGTCTCCTCCGGGGACACGGCGGCCAAGATATTGCAAGAATGGCTGTCCTCGGTGGACGTGCACACCATGGTCACCGCGTGCGAGAAGGTCTATTCGCTGGCCAAGCTGCGCGCCGGGCAGCCGTACACCGTGGTGGCCAACGCCAGCGTGGGCGGCATCGAGCGCTTCGAGTACGAGATCGACAACTCGCAAAAGCTCATCGTCAGCAAGACCGACGATTCCTTTGCCGCCAGGGTGGAGCCCATCACGTACGATGTGGACGTGGTCCGCATCGAGGGCGTCATCGAGTCCAACCTGTTCCAGTCCGTGGCCGACGCGGGCGAATCGCCCACCCTGGCCATCCGCCTGGCGGACATCTTCGGCTGGGAAGTGGACTTCATCCGCGACATCCGCGAGGGCGACAGCTTCACCGTGCTGGTGGAAAAGCGCTTCCGTGAGGGCGAATTCAAGGGCTACGGACGGGTGCTGGCCGCCATCTTCACCAACCAGGACCAGACCCACCGCGCCTACCTGTTCCACGACGACCTGGGCTTTCCGCAGTACTACAATCCGGAGGGCGCTTCCATGCGCCGTTCCTTCCTGAAGGCCCCGCTGTCGTTCACCCGCATCTCCAGCGGGTACACCATGACCCGCAAGCACCCCATCTTCCGCGACGTGCGGCCGCACCAGGGCGTGGACTACGCCGCGCCCACCGGCACCCCGGTCAAGGCCGTGGGCAACGGGGTGGTGTCCTCCGCCGGGTGGGGCAACGGGTACGGCAACCTGATCATCCTGCGCCACGCCAACGGCTACGAAAGCTACTACGGGCACCTTTCCGGCTTTGCGCGGGGGGTGCGCAAGGGCGCCACGGTGAAGCAGGGCGACGTCATCGGCTACGTGGGCGCTACGGGCTGGGCCACCGGCCCGCACCTGGACTTCCGCCTGAAGAAGGACGGCAAGTTCATCAACCCCACCAAGAACATCAGCCCCCGCGCGGAACCCGTGGCCCGCAAGCTGCTGCCCGACTTCCGCCGCCAGATGGACGCCATCCGCCCCTATCTGGACGGTGACGGCGAC